>JAGPIR010000082.1 GCA_018054915.1 Allobrachymonas sp. | reverse complement strand
GTACCAGTGTGACCCAGCCAACGTTCCTGAATCCCAGTTGCCGCAGCAGATCAAGCTGGCGGTCCTGGGTGTAGTTGAGTATCCAGCTGTTCCAGCGCGTGTTGGTGGCCTCCCAGACGTTGCGCAGGCGCTGAAGGTTGCGCTGCATGAAACCCGCGAATTGAGGACTCACGGCATCAATGGCGTTGCCGACCGTTCCGCGCCTTTCGATTCGGGCCAGGTCCTCGATCCGTATGGCCGACACGGCTGCAGTCGGATCGATGCGCTCCCAGCCTTTTTCAGGCACCCAGACTTCGGTCCAGGCATGGGCGTCGCTTTGGCGCACGGTGAGCATGCCGTCCATGGGGTTGACTTCGCCCCCTTGGTAACCGGTGACGATGCGCGCCGGTATACCCATGTTGCGCATCAGCACGACGAAAGCATTGGCGATGTGCTCGCAAAAACCTTCCTTGGCATCAAACCAGAATGCATCGGCGGCGTGTTCGCCCGTCCGCTCGGGCGCCAGCGTGTAGGTGTAGCCACCCGTTCGCAGACGCTGCAGCACGGCCTGCACCTTTTGTCCGCTGGAGCCTTGCACCAGCGTTGGATCGTTCAGCAACTGGTGTGCCAATTCGCGGGTGCGCGGGTTCAGCCCCGGCGGCAGGTCCAGATAGGTGCGCAGCAGCGCTGGATGGACGTCAGTGCCATGGCGGTTCTGCAACTGGCTGCTGGCGCGGTAGCGCAGCACATCCACCACCGGACGCAGGCTGATCCACTCCATCGAACGCATCTGCAGGGCGCGCCAGCCCGCAGGCAGCTCAGGCCGTTGTGTGGCCATTTCCAGCGTCAGCAGCCATTGCCGCTGGTGTGGTTGCAGCAGCATTTCGTACGTCACGGTGGCGCCTGCGTTTGTTTCAGAAGCAGTTGGGCTTTCGGCCACGGCAAATGTTTCTTCGGATGTCCACGTTTGCCCTTGCAGGCGGCCCAGCACCGGACCCCGGAAATACAGGTCTTGCCGGCGGGGTATGTCGCCATCGAACCGCACGCGAAAGGCCACGCTGTCATCGAGCGCCAATTCGGCTATGGTGCCCACGGTCATCTTGTCGCTCAGGCCGGTCTTGGCGCTTTCATGCGCCGGAAAGCCCCACAACGGCGCAAACCGCGGAAACAGCATGAACAGCGCAAACATGATCGGCGCGCCCAGCAACGCCATGCGCAGGGCAATGAACAGCGACTGGCGCAGCGGCGGGTAGCCGGCAGGCGTGTGGGCATTGACCAGCGCGGCCAGCAGTGCCAGTACGCCCACAAATATGCCCAAAGCGGTCAGTAGCGACTGCGAGAACAGGAAATGGCTCAGCAGCGCGAAAAAGCCCAGAAAAAAGATCACGAAGGCGTCTCGACGCGCCCTGAGCTCTAGCGTTTTGAGTGTGAGCAGCAGCAGAATCAGCGCGCTGCCGGCATCGCGGCCCAGAAGGGAGCGGAATTGCGCCGCTGTCAATGCCAGCGACAACAACAACAAGCCGGCGCTGATCCAGCGCGAGGGCAGGGGCTTTTGCTTCAGGGTTAGCCAGGCACGCCAGCCCAGCACCATCAGACCAAACACCGTGGTGGACCAGGGCATATGGGCCGACTGCATCAGCACGATCCATCCGATCACGGCCAGCAGAAACAATGTGTCTCGGCTTTCGCGGGGCAGCGCACCCAGCCAGGGTAGGCTGCGCAACCAGTCACGGGGCGAAGAGCTGGCCGGTAGCGTTTTCATGCGCGCGCACCGGTCCGGGGCGGCGGTTGACCAGGGGCATTGGTGACTGTTACCGGCACATGGCGCGGCAGGCCCCATTCGGCCAGCGCGAGCAGGCAGCGTTGCCGGTGCGCTTCGCCCGATGCCGGGTTCAGTAACACGGCGGGCTGCCCTGCCGCAGGCGGCAGGCGCAGGCCAAAAGGCTGGTCGTGCGCGCTGGCCAGTTGCACCCAGGCGCACAGCCGGCGCAAGGCCGCTTCGTGATCATTCTGGGGCGCGGCAGCATCAAAATCCAGCCAGAGGTTGCGGCTGTCGGGCCGAGGATTTTCGCGGCTGACCAACTCACCTGTTTGCGCCACTTTCTTCCAGACGATGTGGCGCGGGGAATCCCCCCGTTGATAAGGGCGGATGTCTTCGGGCAGCTCGTCGCAAACGCTGGCCAGCTGGGCGTGGTCACGCGGCAGCGTATCGTGTGGATGTGCGCCATTGCTCTGGGTGGGCAGGGCAGGAGCTGGCGTTTCCGGATCGGGATACAGCAGCACTTGTGAAGCGGGCCGCCAGAGGCTCCAGACGCGAAACACGCCCAGGGGGAAACGCGTTTCAATGTGGATGGCGGGCAGATCGTGCCATCCACGTCCCGGACCTTTCCAGGCCAGTTGGATGGTTTGGTCCGACTCAGGTGCGCAATCGTGCCAGTTCAGGCTGTCCATGGCGGCAGATGCACGCGGGGCCGGTTGTGAAATGCTCTGCAGGCGCAGGCCTACACCCAGACGCCGGTGTTTGCTGGGGTTTTGCAGGTGAATGTCCAGCAGTACGGGGTGGCCGGCAAACTGGGGCGCAGGCGGGCGAATGTGTCCCTGCAGGCCGCGCAAGGTGTTGTGCGCCATGGGAATGCTGATCACGGCGCAACCAGCAATCAGGAAGGTGAGCAGATACCCCAGGCTGATCTGGTAGTTGACCGATGCCAGCAGCAGCACCAGCAGGGTCACCAGCAGCAGCCAGCCAGCGCCCGTGGGCAGAATGTACAGGTTGCGTTGTTGCAGAACCGTGCGGTCGTGCCGCGGCAGGCGCGCCCAGAACCAATGCTGAAGCCGCGCACGCCAGCCCGGCGCGTGGCTGGGCGATGGGTTGGCAAGGTTGGGCATGTGGAGCACGGACATGTGCGGGCCAGGGAGCGGCTTATGCCAGAACAACGGCGGCCATCATGGCGCGCACCTGCTCCAGCGCGCCCCGTCCGGCATGGCTGACTGGCGTCAGACGGTGCGCAGCTGTCTGCGGCAGAATGGCCTGCACATCGTCGGGCGTGACGAATTCGCGTTCGGCCAGCAGCGCGCGCGCCTTGGCCGCCCGCAAAATTCCCACGCCGGCGCGTGGACTCAGTCCCTGCTCAAACCATTGGCCGCTGCGGGTGGCGGCGAGCAGGTCTTGCAGATAGCGGATCAGCGCCTCTGAGGCATGAATCGCCTGCACCTGGGCTTGCAGCTGCAGCAGATCGGCTGCTTGCATCACGGGTTGCAACGTCTGCAGCAGATCGTGCCGTGCCATTCCGGTCAACAGGTCGTGCTCGGCGGTCCGGTCGGGGTAACCCAGACGGATACGCATCAGAAAGCGGTCAAGCTGCGATTCGGGCAGCGGCTGGGTGCCGCGCTGTTCCAGCGGGTTTTGCGTGGCGATCACGAAAAAGGGCTGCGGTAAGGCATAGGTTTTGCCTTCCACGCTGACCTGGCGTTCTTCCATGGCTTCCAGCAAAGCGCTTTGCGCCTTGGGGCTGGCGCGGTTGATTTCGTCGGCCAGCAAGACTTGTGAAAACACCGGGCCGGGGTGAAAAACGAACTGCTCCTTGTTGCGTTCGTAAATGGATACCCCGGTGAGATCGCTGGGCATCAGGTCGGCGGTGAACTGCACGCGCGCGAATTGCAGCCCCATACTTTGCGCCAGGGCATGTGCCAGCGTCGTCTTTCCCACGCCGGGCATGTCCTCAATCAACAGGTGGCCGTTGGCCAGCAAGCACGTCACGGCATCCCTGACGGCATCGGCTTTTCCGAGAATGATCTGGTTCAGCCGTTCCAGCAAGGCCGGAAGGCGCGCAGATGCGTTGATGACGGAGGCAGGCAGGTCCGCATGGAAAAGATGGGGGGAGGAGAGGGTTGGTTCCATTGGTGCATTATGCGGATGCCTATGCTTCCTGGGCGCTCTTGCAGACAAAAGCCGATATTCCGGATTATTATTAACAAAATTCATCTTCTTTACTGGAGACAACTGCCATGGGAATAACGGGTTATTACACCCACCGCGATTGCCGGTTGCACAAAATGGGAGACAATCATCCGGAGTGTCCTGAGAGGCTGGATGCGATTGAAGATCGCCTGCTCATCACGGGTGTAGCCGATGCGCTGCAGCGGCGCGAGCCGCAGCCCGCCAACCTGGGTGAAATCAAGCTGGCGCACCGGCGCATGTACATTGCAGCCATGCGGGGCATGAACGACTGGCTGGAAGAAGATGACGTTGCGGCCGGTCAGCAGCAAAATTTCTCGCTGGATTCGGATACGTCCATGAACAGCCGCACCTACCGGGCGGCGCTGTTGTCTGCGGGTGCAGCGGTGGAGGCGGTGGATGCCGTGCTGGCCGGGGAGATGGAAAACGCCTTTTGCGCGGTGCGTCCACCCGGACACCATGCTTGCGGCGACAAGGCCATGGGGTTCTGTTTTTTCAACAATGTTGCCATCGCGGCCAAATACGCCGTGGCGCGTCATGGCCTGGAGCGTGTCGCCATCATCGATTTCGATGTGCACCATGGCAACGGCACCGAAGACATTGTGTGCGGTGACGATCGCATCCTGATGGTGAGCTTTTACCAGCATCCGTTCTATCCCGAGGGCACCGCACGCGAAGGAGCCAATCTGCTCAACGTTCCGGTGGCGGCCTATACCAAGGGCGAAGCCATCCGTGAAATTGTGAACAACCAGTGGATTCCCCGGCTGGATGAATTCAAACCGGAAATGATTTTCATCAGTGCGGGATTCGATGCGCACCGTGAGGATGACATGGGACAACTGGGCCTTGTCGAGGCAGATTACGAATGGATAACCCGTCGCATCAAGGAGGTGGCCATGCGTCACAGCCAGGGCCGTATCGTCAGCTGCCTGGAAGGCGGCTATAACCTGAGTTCCCTGGCACGGAGTGTGGAAGCGCATTTGCGCGTGTTGGCCGACGTTTGAGAAACACGACCGTTTGGCCCCTGAAAAGAAGCCTTCATTTAAGAACGAAACCTTGCTGTGGTCCAGCTTGAAAGTCTGCACCGGGGTGAATGAGCGCCTGAAAATGACAGGGGTTGCGGGCAGTACAGGTACAAACGCCGCAGTCAGGTTCTGGTGAACAGACTATGCATGGAGTTGTGCAATCACAATGAACGACCAGTTTTTCAATCTTCCCGTCGATGAATGGTTTGAGTGGCTGCAGCAGGTCATGCAACCGGCCACCCTCAAGCAATTGGGGGTTATTGTCGGCCTGGGTGCGGTTGCATGGATGCTGGTGCGCCTGTTGCGCACCATGCTCGCGAAAGGATCGTCCGCCAGGTTGCAGGAGCCGGGGGGACGGTTGTACGAAGAGTCCCTGTTCCTTGGTGCGAAGGACTATGACGGGGTGCTTTTTCCTATCCTATGGCTGGGATTTACCTCCCTGGCTTCGCATGTCATGCGGGTGCCGGTGCGGGCCTCACTGTTTCGGATTGCCTTGCCAGTAATCCTGGCGCTGGTGGTCATTCGCACAATTGCCAAGATCGTGCACCGCTTGTGGGGCGAGCATCGGTGGGTCAAGCTGCTTGAACAGACCGTTTCATGGATCGTGTGGGCATGCGTCGTGCTGTGGGCCAGCGGTCTGTTGCCGGACTTGCTGCAGTTCCTGGACGACATCAAGATCAGATTCGGCGCGATCAACACCACCTTGCTCAATCTGTTATTTGGCGTCGTATTTGTGGTGGGGTCGCTGCTTGGCGCCTTGTGGGTATCTTCGGTGATCGAGGCGCGCCTGTTGCGCCATGTAACGGGCAGTGGCCTGTCGCTGCGCAAGATCATCAGCAACGGCATTCGCGCCCTTTTGCTATTTCTGGCGCTGGTGACAGGACTCAAGGTCATTGATATCGACCTCACTGCGTTCTCGGTCTTCGGCGGCGCGCTGGGGGTGGGCATTGGTCTGGGCTTGCAAAAGCTCGCAGCCAACTACGTCAGTGGCTTTGTGGTGTTGCTGGAACGCAGCGTGCGCATCGGCGACATGATCAAGGTTGATAATTTTGAGGGACGCGTCACCGATATTTCGGCGCGTTTCACCCGTTTGCGATCTATTTCGGGGGTGGAGTCGATCCTGCCCAATGACATGCTGGTCAACCTGCGGGTTGAAAACAGTTCGCTGATCGACCCTCGGGTGTGGCAATGGCTGGCGGTGACTGTGGGTTATGACAGCGACGTCGA
>JAGPIR010000081.1 GCA_018054915.1 Allobrachymonas sp. | reverse complement strand
AGCGCCAGGTGCGCCCGCTGGGCTCCGCGCAGGAATTTTCCGTGGATGTGCGCATCATCAGCGCCACCCACAGAAACCTGGCCGAGATGGTGCAAACCGGGCAATTCCGCCAGGATTTGTTCTACCGGCTCAACGTGATCGACGTGCACGTTCCCCCCCTGCGTGAGCGCCGGGAAGACATTCCGGCGCTGGCGCAAGCCCTTCTGCACAAGATCACCGCCGATGACAGCCATGCCGTTCCTGCGATGACGCCAGAATTTCTGCAGCGCCTGCAGGATTTGCCCTTGCCGGGCAATGTGCGTGAACTTGAAAACACCCTGCACCGTTGCTGGGCTCTGAGCAATGGCCAGACCCTGGACGCCAATCTGCTGCCGGATACGCCCGACGTGCGTGCAGCTCCGGCGGCATCCTGCGCCGCCTGGGAACGCACCACTCCCGCCCTGACGCAGCCGTCATCAGGCCCACCGGTGATGCACCCGGCGGGGCCTGAAACCACCATGCGCCCGACCCAGGCCGAAGAAGTGCAGTTTCCCTGCGATCTGGAAGCTTTCCTCAATGCCCATGAAAAAGCCATGCTGCTGCGGGCGTTGCAGCGCACACAATTCAACCGCACAGCCGCCGCCGGATTGCTGGGGCTGAACCTGCGGCAAATCCGCTACCGCATGGAGCGGTTGGGCATCGGCGGCCCGGAAAACGAATATCCATGAAGATGCCTGAAGTCTGGAACTGGGAACAAGGCTGGTGCAGCCTGGCGCAGCGCGGCCACAGCCCCAATTTCGGCCCTCGCCCCCCGCAGGCATGCATCGACTTGCTGGTGGTGCATTCCATCAGCCTGCCTCCCGGTGAATATGGCGGCCCGCAAATCGAGCAACTGTTCGCCAACACGCTCGACTTTGACGCACACCCTTATTTCCAGAAAATCCGCGGTCTACAGGTGTCTGCCCATTTCATGGTGCGGCGAACCGGCGAAATTCTGCAGTTCGTCAGTTGCGACGATCGCGCCTGGCATGCGGGCCAGTCGTGCTGGCGTGGACGCAGCCAGTGCAATGACGATTCCATTGGCATCGAACTCGAAGGGCTTGAAGGCACGCCCTTTGCGCCCGCGCAATATGCCGCGCTGGCGCAGCTCGCACGGGCGATTGCCGCGCACTACCCCATTGCCCATGTCGCTGGCCACGAGCACATTGCCCCTGGACGCAAGCAGGACCCCGGGCCGTGTTTCGACTGGCGGCTGCTGCAGCAACTGACGGGCTGGCCCGATGACCGGTTTGCCCATCAGGCGCTGCAATCGCCACCGCACATGCCGCATGACAAACAACAAAATTGACGCCAATCATTGCGCGCATCGCATGCGCGGTTGATGCGCAGACGGCCGGCTCTCGATCCGGTCTTCCGCGCGGCGATGTCAATGCACAACATTTCCGTGCAGTGATGCGTGCAAGATGCAATTATTTTTTGCATCTGATGCAGGTTGCTTCCATAATTCGCAATCAGGAAAGCAACCATGTTGACCGGCAACAAAGGATCTGCAATAGCAGCACACACGACACTTCTTTCCAGCCGCATCCGGCACACACAGCCAGCGGTTGCGCTGTCATCTTCGCTTTTTTTGCCCTTGCTGCCCGCATACCGTCTCTTCAGAGACCGTCGTTGCCCAGTCATTGCCATGATGGCAACTCCATGCATACCGGCCCCAGTCTTTCCTGCCGCCATCGGACACGCCGCTGCACACGGCAGCGCATCGCGCGTTTTCATGCAATTTCCATTGCTTGCAAAGCGCACGCGCTTGTGCGGCGCCACCAGATCTTCCACGATTACTAAAACGACGGCACGGACCCTGGCCGTTGTTCTACGGGTTTTCACCATTCATGGCATTGCATCTGCGTGCGGACGCAGTGCCATGCATCGTTTCTGGCCAATCGTTGCGCCAGAAGCGTTCTTTGCCTCGTGACCATCAAGGAGATCCTCCATGGCAACTGCTAAGAAACCGGCTGCAAAAAAAGCCGAACCTGCGAAAAAGGCGACTGCAGTCAAATCTGCAGCTGCAAAAAAACCTGTGGCCAAGAGTGCTGCTGCCAAGCCCGCCGTGAAAAAGGCTGCCCCCGCCAAAAAACCGGCAGCCGCTAAAACGGTAGCGGCAAAGAAGCCAGCCGCCAAGAGCGCTGCTGCCAAGCCCGCCGTGAAAAAGGCTGCGCCCGCCAAAAAACCGGCAACCGCCAAAACGGTAGCGGCCAAGAAGCCAGCCGCCAAGAGCGCTGCTGCCAAGCCCGCCGTGAAAAAGGCTGCGGCTCCGAAGAAAGCTGCTGCTGCCGCTGCACCGAGCACGCCATGGAAACAGCCGTCTGCCCAGACACAGCTGAGCCCCCAGGCTGCTTGGCCTTTTCCGTCAGGCTCACGGCCCTGATGGCTGATTACTGGCAGGACCATGCCGCAGATTGCGCGCATGGCCTGCCAGTTTTTCCGTTCCGGCCGGCCTGCAGGATGATGGTTATTTCAGCAGAACGCGCAGCACGCCTTTCAACCGCTTGGCGAACTCCGCATCAAATGGCGATGCCAGTACACGTGCCACATCCTCGGCCCAGGTTTGGGCGGGAGCCGGGTCGTTACGGCGCGTAAGCAACTGCAGCTGCAAGGCCCGTCGCGCATCCAAGTGTTGCGCCGGGGTCGGTACTCCGGCGGCCATTTCCAGCCGGAGCAACGCCTCAGCGGGTGGCACGCCCGGAACTGTTGCCCCTCCCGTCAGCGCCATTGCCCACAATGCACGCGGGTTGCTGCCAACGCTTTTACCCCATGCGCTGGCAGGTGGCAATATTTCAGCATTGCGCTGTTCCCATGCGACCAGCAGGTGCGCCAGCGTTTCGTCATGCGCCTGAAGAGAAATCTTGCGCAAGACGGACTGGGCATGTTCCATGGCGTCACGTTGCGCACGGAAGGCTGCATCTCCTATGCGTGGCGCCCGTTCGGCTTTGCGGATGTCGTCCCTGGAGTGGCGATTGTCGCGGCGTGGTTCCCGCGAACCATCACGAGGGCCGCGCCGGGCGTCCTGCTCGCCGCGCGCGCCGCGCTTGTCCCCAGGCAATGGCGCAGGACGTGCGCCGGGGCGGTCATCGCCGCGCATGGCCACCACCGGCCGTGGTGCTGCACGCACGGGCGTGGCAGGCGCCTCTTGTTCACTGGCAACGGCATCCGGGCCTGCGTCTTCCGCCGCAATGGGGGATACACCCCTATCAGCCGCATCGTCCGCCCCAACGGCCTGAACTGAAGCGGCAGCATCCGATCCGGCCAGTGCCTCGGCTGGCGCTGCGGCTGCAGTCTCTTGTGAGCGCATGGCTGCTTCCAGCGCCTGCATGGCGCTGCGAATAACCTGAGCATCGCCATCGGCAATGGCCGTTTCCAACGCACGTGCGGCATCGAGCACCGACCGGTCGCGCTGGCTAAATACCGCAGCAAGCTGCTCGCGCTGCTGGCTCTTGCGCTGAAAAGCCTCGTCAATGGGCTTGCGGAAAGCCTCCCAGAGTTTCTGCTCCTGGCGCCGCTCCAGCGGCACCCGCTGCGATTCCTGCTGCCATCGCTGCTGCAATGCCTTGACGGCATCGATGCGCAACGGTCCGCTGGCCTGCGCGGCCGCTTCTGCGATCATCTGCTGCCGCGCGGCAATACTGGACTGCTGGGCTTGCTCAAACGGTTTGGAGGCCTCTTGCAGCACAGCCTTCCACTGGGGTTGCAATTCTGCAAATATTTTTTCACTCACATGCCCGGCCTCGCGCCAGCGGCGGCTGAATTCGCTCTGCTCGCGCTGCGCGGCCTTCCAGTCGGCAGCGCCCTCCTGGGCAAGCAATGACAGGCGCTCCCCCCATGCCTTGACCTCTGCGAGCAAGGAAAGGCGCAATGTTTTCTGCTCGGCCGCATGCTGCTTCATGCCGGTCAGCCATGCCTGGACAATGCGATAGGCCTCGTTGCACGCCTGGTCAAAACGCCGCCACAAGGCATGGTTGGGCATGCCGCCCTGATCCATTTCTTTCCACTGCTCACGCAACTGGCGCAGCAATTCCTGCAATTTGCGTGGACTGTGAGGACTGGTTGGAAGTTCGCCCGCTGCCGCACCGGCCTCGGTGGCCTGTGCCTGCATGTCCTGTTGCGCCTGCTCTTGCAGGAACGGCGCATCCGCAGCGGTTTCGATTTCGATTTCGATTGCAGCATCACCCGCCGGGTCTGCGTTCTTCTGGCTGCCAGCGGCGGGCGGCACAGCCGTTGCCTCTGGCCCGGCTATCTTCCCATCCATTTCCGGCGCAGGAACGCCAGCGCTCTCCGGCGCAGATTTGCGGTGAATCAACGCCTCGGCTTTCTGCACCAGCTCCGTGCGCAACTGGTCGGCACGCCAGCGTTGCCAGCCCTCCAGCTCCCCAGCCTTGGCCAAGGCTGCCTGCACCTGCGTTTCCAAAGACGCCTCCAGGAACCGCGCATGGACCTTCATGGCGTTGCGCACCGCCTGGGCGGCCGCTGCGGCATTTTTTCCATGTCCGTTGCCCAGTTCGCGTTCCAGCGCCTGCACCAACGGCTGTACCGCCTCGCGCGCTTCCTGCTGGCGTGCAGCAGTCTGTGCAGGTGCCTTTTCAGCCACCTGCTGCACGGCTTCGTCCGCTGCGCCCTGCTGCGCGGCAATAGCTGCAACAGTCTCCCCCCGCGCGGCGCGCAGTTCGTCAGCCCATATCTGCACGGGCGGCAACGGCTTGCTGACATCATCGGATGCAGCACGCGCCTGCGTGAGAACATCGGCAAAGGCCTGTGCAACGAGGTCAAGCTGCTGGTTGGCGCTTTCGAGCTGGCCCGCATGGCGGGGCTCGACATTGCCCCAATTTACGTCCTGCTGCAGCGCGCGGGTCTGTTCATGCCAGTGCGCCACATCGGCCTGCAAACCCGCCTGCGCCGCGTCGGCATCCTTCCAGCTTCTGGTGGACAGCAACTCAATCCGCTGGGCCAGCAGCACCGACGCCTCGCGCTGCACCTGGGCACGCATTTGCAGGTCTTCAATGCTTTGGATGGAGGATGCCAGGCGGCTTTTGAGGGCCAACAACGGCTCCTTGCTCAGTGGCGCGCCTGCCTTGGCAGCGTCACGCTGCCACGCCATGGCGTCGGCAATGTTGAGCCTGCCCGCCTGTAGCAGGGTTTCGGCCTTGGCCGCCCATTCGGCAACCAGCGCTTCCTGTCCCTTGCTGCGCTTGATTTCGTCGAGCTTTTCCCGCAGCGCGCGAGCCGCCCCTTTGTCGCGCAGGCTGAGCTCCTTGTATACATCCTGCATGGCTGCGGTATCCGGTCCGGTGGCCAGCCAGGCCCGCACCCGGGCTGCGCGTTCTCCCGAAGTAGCTGCGCTGAACGCGCCTCCTGTCAACTCATCCAGGGGATGTGCCGCTGCAGGTTTGGTGGCGGCAGCCTTGGCCTCTCTGGAAGATTGAGCGGGTTGTTGTCCGCCGGTTGTATCGTCGGGAGCGCCAAAAAACGGAATACGGATCATGATCGAACAATCATTGCAAACAAAATGGAAAGAATGGAGCGCAGATATTGCCGCAACCCACGGTGATGCTTGTCACCGCCGTGCGGCCTGACTGCGATGATGGTTATTGTGCCGTTTTTTGCACGGAAATCCAGCCCCGATGGCACACAGGCACTTGTATGGACTTGCGCGTCATGTCGCCAGGTTGTCAGGCAAACGCCTGGAAATTTCGGCAACCAGCTGCTGCGCCAGCGCCTGCTTGCTGGCACGGGGCCATTCAACAGCGCCTTGCTCGTCGATGAGGAGCAGGGCATTGTCATCCTTGCCAAAAGTGGCCGGCCCCAGATTGGCCACAAGCAACGGCACTTGCTTGCGCTGCCGCTTGGCCTGCGCATGGGTCAGCAGCTTTTCGGTTTCTGCGGCAAACCCCACGCAGAACAGCGCGCCGCTGCGGGCCTGCGGACTTTGTGCCACAGTGGCCAGAACGTCCGGGTTCTCTTCCAATTGCAGAAACGAGTTTCTGGCGTTGCCGTCCTTCTTGATTTTTTGTTCGGCCATCTCGGCGCTGCGCCAGTCGGCCACAGCAGCCGTGGCGATGAAAATGCCCTTTTCCGGCAAGTGCTGCTGCACGGCCTGCAGCATGTCCCGCGCGGACTGCACATCCACACGCTGCACCTCGTATGGCGTGGGCAAATGCACCGGCCCGGCCACCAATGTGACGCGCG
>JAGPIR010000080.1 GCA_018054915.1 Allobrachymonas sp. | reverse complement strand
AGGCTGGTCAGCAGCGTCTGCGACATTGGATCGGCATGCGCCATGCGCTGCAGCGCCTGCTGCACAAGGTAGGCTGCCGGCGCTACAAATCCCAGCACCACCGGTAAGGACACCAGCAGCAGGGTCGCCCAGGCTGCAGTCCCGCGCAGGCGCCTGGGCTGCATGCGGTGCTGCCCCCGCACGCTGGCAAACCGCAGCCGTGCGCGGCCATGCTGTTCCAGCCCGATACACAGCAGCACCAACAGCAACATGCTCAGGGCGATCTGCGCCGAACTGGCCAGATCCGAGCGCGTGATCCAAGTGGTGTAGATGCTGACCGTGAGCGTATGCACGCCCAGAAACTCCGACGCCCCGATGTCGTTCAGGGTTTCGAGCAGGGTCAGGCTCAAGCCCATCGCCAGGGCCGGGCGCGCCAGCGGCAGCACCACGCGGCCAAACACTGCCCATGATCCGTGCCCAAGCATGCGTGCGGCCTCCATCAATTGCCTGGATTGCGTCAGGAATGCAGCACGGGCCGAAAGATATACATAGGGGTACAGCACCAGTCCCAGCAGTACGATGGCCCCGCTGAGTGAGCGGATGTCGGGCAACCGCCATTGCCGGGGCGACTCGTAACCCAGCAGCGCGCGCAGGGTGGTCTGCACCGGGCCTATCGGGTGCAGCAGATCGGTATACGCAAAGGCGATGATGTAGCTGGGAATGGCCAGCGGCAGCAGCAGGGCCCATGCCAGCACGCCTCGTCCGGGGAAGTTGTAGGCCGTCACCATCCAGGCGCAGCCCGTACCCAGGAACAAGGAAATGCCGCCTACGCCCAGCAGTAGCAGGCCCGTGTTGTGTGCCGCTTCCGGCAAGACGTGTTCTAGCAAATGTTGCCAATGCCCACTTCCACCTGCCAGGGCGGTCCAGGCCAGTGATGCCAATGGTGCGAGCGCCAAGAAAACCACCAGCGCGGCTGCTAGCACCCAGGCGAGCCCGGCGCTACGCACGGGCAGCCAATGATTGCGCCACAACAGGAAGGCAGAAAACGGCACCCTTGTGTTCATGCGTTCAGCGGTCAAACCCGACCTTGTCGATCAACAGGCTGGCTTTTTGCCGGCTGCGGACAATCTCCATCAGCGGCGTCGTGTCGGGCGTGATGCTGCCGATGCTTTGCGCAATGATGGGGTCGACACTTACACCCTTGCGCACCGGATATTCGTAATTTGACTGGGCATATATCTGCTGGGCTTTGGGTGAAACCAGAAACTCCAGCAACTGGACGGCCTGCGTCTTGTTGGGCGCATATTTGGCAACAGCTGCCCCGCTGATGTTGATGTGCGTGCCATTGCTCTTGGCAAAGGTCGGCCGGATCACCTGAATCGCATCGCCCCACTTGCGGTTGTCCGAACCGGGCGCTGCAGCTTTCATTTGCCCCACGTAGTAAGAATTGGCTACGCCAATATCGCAAATTCCACCCAGAATGTCGCGAGCTACGTCACGGTCGCCGCCGGTCGCCTTGCGTGCCAGGTTGTTTTTCAGTCCTCGCAGCCATGTTTCGGTCTTGGCCTCGCCATGCTGCGCCAGCATGGCGGCCACCAGTGCCGTGTTGTAAGGGTGCTGGCCCGAGCGGATGCACAATTTGCCTTTCCAGCGCGGATCGGCCAGATCTTCATAATGCATGGCCGGAAACTTCTGATTTTTGTCAGCGTACAGCACCCGTGCCCGTATGGACAGCGCAAACCACTGGTTGTCTGCGCCGCGCAAATGCGCGGGAATGGCGGCATTCACTGCGGCCGATTTCATCGGTTGCGTCAGCCCTGCCTGCACCAGATCCACCAGAGCACCTACATCTACCGTCATCAGTACATCGGCTGGCGAGCGGCTGCCTTCGGCTTTCACACGCTCAAGCAGTCCGTCCTTGAGGAAAACGGTGTTGACCTTCACGCCGCTTTGCGCGGTAAACGTATTCAGCAGAGGCTGTATCAGGCCGGGCTCGCGGGTGGTGTACAGCGTAACTTCTGCGGCGGCGGCCGTTGCAGGCAGCACCCCCAGGTAGGTGCTGACAGTCAGAATTTGCGCAAAGCGGGCCAGCATGCGGCCCTTGTTGGATGAATGGCTCAAGATCACATTCCTGTCAAGGCAACGAAACGGTATCAGGACTTTGCAGACGCGGGCAAACGGCTTGGAGCACGTCATGAATGCTTGTTCCGAAACCCGATCCCCATATCCGGACTGCAAGCCGAAAGTAAATGAGAATCGTTATCATAAACAAATTGCGATAAAAGCCAATTCCACAATAAATAAAGGCTTTTACGGGGTATGGGCAGAGTCTGACTGTTTGATGCGCGAAGTATCAAGCGATGCCATTAATCCGCTGTTTCTTTTTGGGGTATGCGTGTCGTGCCAATTGGCAAACGGGTTGCGGTAAGCATGTTTGCCGGCGCGCCGCAAACGTGCATGGACACGTTGCTGCCTGTTGCGATCCTTATGGCACAGAGGTTCCCGGTGGCAGCGGGGATGCCTGCTGCTGCAACAGCTCGTCCTTCACCCGCTGCAACTGCGTCGTGTTCATCCATGTCAGAAAGCCCAGGAGCAGCACCGCACCCGCCATGACTGCCGCAAGGTGCCGCAGCCAGCGCGTTGCGCTTGTGGCATGGCCTCCATCGTCCGGCAGGACAAAGCCAAGCAAGGCACCGGCCAGCAAGCCGCCGACATGTGCAGCCTGATCCAGTCCTGGAATGAAAAAACCCAGCGCAACGTTGATCCCGATCGTGCGAAGCAGGGCGTGCATGAGTTGTTTGTCGGCCATTTTGTTGCGCGAGCCGGCATGAGACCGATAGTGGCTGGAGACAAGGCTCCAGGCCAAGGCTCCGGAAACAGCCATGATGGCGCCTGAAGCGCCAACGCTAACGATCAGTTTGAGCGCGGGCATCTGGTTACCAGAAAAATCCCCGGACTGGCCAAACAGGGTCTGCGCCTGCCACCAGGCGCTGGCTGTGCTAGCCAGCAGTCCGCCGACCAGGTAAACGATGGCAAAGCCTGTGCTTCCTTTGCGCAGTACCAGCAGGGGACCAATCTGCAACAGGAAATACATGTTGACGAACAGGTGCAGCACCCCTGCGTGCATGAACAGGCTCGTGAACAGCCGCCAGGGTTCGCCGGTCAGGGTCAGCAGAGCGATATTTCCGCCCCATGTCTCCAAGTCGACCGGTCTGGGTGCCAGCCAGCTTACGCCGGTGATGACGCTCCACGTCCATACGATGACGTTGGTGCCGATGAGCGTGACGGGCAGGAGCAGCGGCCGACTGGGCCTGGGTACGACCGGACCAGGGCGCAAATTTCCGTCATACGCGGGAATTGGGCGTGAAAATGCATCATCGCGTGGCTGTGAATCCGGCATGTTCCTCCCTGAACAAATCTGCATGCCACATGGTAGCAGGGGGCATGCCTGGCGCACGGCGGCCGGATGCTGCAAAAAGCCGTGTGGCGCGTGCAGCAAGGATTCGTGAGGCGGAGCTGGGCGGAAGGAATGGGATACGGAGATAATCATTGCGTGATGCCTGTTGTTTTTTGTTGCAGTCCCGCGGGGCAAGCCGAACAGACGAGGGAGCCTCCTTTGCGATGGAGGCTATTTGTCCCCTTGCGCCTGCGCAGGCCTGCGGCGTGGATGACACCCTTGCTGCTTGCTGGCTCTGCGCTCTGGCCCGCAGCGTCGCGGGCCCAGCCGGGGGCGCCTGCGCCGGTTGTTTCTGCTGGGGGGAATGCATCCTCACAGAAGCTTGTACAAACCGGCAGCCAGGATCAAGCGGAATCCGGGCACGCCCAGGAGAATCAGGCGTTTTCCATACGGATTGAGGCGCCACAGGACATCCGCGATCTGGTGGACCGCTTTCTGGATCTCAAGCGCTACCAGCAGGTGCTTGACCTGGATAACGTTGAATTGCTGCGCCTGCTGGAGTTGTCCGAAACCCAGATGCGTGGGCTATTGGCCACGCAAGGATATTTCACACCGCAGATCGATCAGATGCTGCCGGCAGACTTGATGCAAGCCGGTGGCACTCCCGAGGTGGTCATCACCATCGAACCGGGCCCGCGCACACGCATTGCGGCACTTAATCTGCAGATAGAGGGTGCAGCCAAAAACTATGTGGCCGCCGCAACGCAACTGGCGCAGATTCAATCGGGCTGGGGTCTGCCGGTGGGAACGGCTTTTACCCAAGCGGCCTGGGACCAGTCCAAGACGCAGGCGCTCCAGACGCTGAAGGCCGAGCGTTTTGCGGCCGCTCGGCTGACCAACAGCCAGGCCGTCATCGATCCCGATACCAGCAGCGCCCATCTGCAGGTGTTGTACGACTCGGGGCCAGTGTTCCGTTACGGCGCCGTGCAGGTGCAGGGTGCGCAGCGGTACGACGCCGTCATTGCGCAGCGGCTGGCGCGTCTGCCTGCGGGAGCCGAATACCGCCAGGGCGACTTGTTGCACGCTCAGCAGCAATTGCTGGACAGCGGCTATTACGCAGGCGCATCGGTGATGCTCGATACCGGTGACAAGGTCAACCCGCAGGCCGCGCCGGTTTTGGTGAATGTGCAGGAACTTCCCTTGCAGAAACTCGTGCTGGGCGCAGGGTTCAACACCGACAGCGGCCCTGGCGCATCGCTTGAACATACGCACAACCGCCTTCCGGTTCTGGGCTGGCGCGCGCTGACCCGGCTCAAATGGAACCGGGATGACCAGATTTTCAGTACTGGCCTGATTGCGCCGCCGGACGAAGACCTGTGGCAGTGGCTGCTTAAAGCCAGCCACCACCGCGAGCAATTCGGCAGCACGCGCCAGACCACGCAGCAGATGCGCACGGGGCGCACCAAGAACAGCGGTTCCATCGAGCGGAACTGGTATCTGCAATACGACCACAGCAAGGCCGATTACGGGCAGGCTGTCATTCACCGCGCCGACGCAGTGAGTGCCAACTATGCCTGGACGTTGAGCCAGTTCGACAGTGTGGTTTTCCCCACGGGCGGTTTTGGCTTGACCGTTGAAGCGGGGGGAGGTGTCACCCTCAACCCGCAGCGCCAGCCATTCGTGCGGGCGGTGGCGCGGTATCTGGGCATTCTTTCGCTCGATAATGACCTTGGAGCCGGTTTGAAAATGGCTAATCCGGCTGGCGCCCCGCCGCGCGAGGCCATCAATGGCGATCCTGCGGTCATGCGCTCGGCCGCATCCAGTGAGGCCCTGGCGCGGTCGCTGGCGCCGCGCAAGCACGGTGAACTGGTGCTGCGCCTGGAAACCGCGGCCTTGCGTACACGCGCCAATGCCATCATTCCGCCCAATCTGCTGTTTCTGGCGGGTGGCAATGCCTCCGTGCGCGGATATGGCTATCAGCAGATTGGCGTGAAAGATGCGGCGGGTGTGACGCAACCAGGGCGTTATTTATTGGCTGCCAGCCTGGAATACCGGCGCCCCGTCTGGCGCAATGGCCGTGCCACAGACTGGGACAGCGTGGTCTTTGTCGATGCTGGCAGTGTGTCCAATACGCCCTCTGGGTTGCGGCATCTCAAATACGGCGTGGGAACGGGTGCCATCTGGCGCAGCCCGGTCGGACCGGTGCAACTGGCAGTGGCCTATGGGGCGCAGGAACGCAAGGTGCGCCTGCACATGAACCTGGGATTCAGCTTCTGATGGAACCGAAAGACTCTGAACAACCCCAGCAGACCGAGCCTGCGCAAACGCCTCTGACGCGCACCCAGCGGGTGGTGCGCTACGGCGCCTGGATCCTCGCGGGTCTGGGGTTGGCGTTCATGCTGGCGCTGGGGGGGCTGTGGTACTGGTCTGCGGGCACCCAATCCCTCGGCACCTTACTGCAAATCGTACAACGCAACATGCCCGCGGGCAGCAGCCTGCAGATTGAGGGCGTCAGCGGCACTGTGCGCCACGGCGGGCACATCGGCAAACTGGTCTACCGCCTGGGCGATGCGCAAGCGGATGAATCGGCGGGAGCGCTCACGCTTTCTTTCGAAAACATTGACCTCGCATGGGATTGGACCGCTTTGTGGGACCGTTCCACCCGGCTGCAAGCGTTGCATGTGCGCAAGGTGACATTGGCCGACACGCGTGCCGCCAGGGCCGGTGCTGAATCCACGCCGCTTCAGGAACTCGTGTTGCCAGTTGGAATCGACGCGCCGTTCATGGTCGATGCGTTCGACATCGTCAGTGGGGCAGGTCAGATCCGGACGCTGAAGGACTTGCGGGGCCGCTACCGCTACGAACGCATTC
>JAGPIR010000079.1 GCA_018054915.1 Allobrachymonas sp. | reverse complement strand
CTGCTGGTCATGCCCAATATGGATGCCGCCAATATCGCCTACAACCTGCTCAAGACGGCATCCGGCAACAATGTGGCCATTGGCCCCATTTTGCTGGGCGCAGCCAAGCCGGTGCACATCCTCACCGCCAGCGCCACGGTGCGGCGCATCGTCAACATGGCCGCCATCACGGTGGCCGATGCCAACGCCATCCGGGACTGAACGCCGCATTGCATGGGTGCTGGCGGCCTGCCGCCAGCACTGCCTCTATTCAAGGCTGCGCACCAGCTCCATGGCTTGCTCCACGCGATCCACCGCGTGAATAGTCAGGCCTTCAAACTCCCGGCCTGGTTTTTTTGGGGCGTTGGCCTTGGGAACGATGGCGACGGAAAACCCCAGCTTGGCCGCCTCTTTCAGCCGCTCCTGCCCGCGTGGCGCAGGCCGGATTTCGCCTGCCAGCCCGACTTCGCCAAATGCGAAAAAGCCTTTCGGCAAGGCCTTGCCGCGCAACGATGACGTGATGGCCAGCAGCACCGCCAGATCGGCCGCCGGCTCACTGATGCGCACACCGCCCACGGCGTTAACGAATACGTCCTGGTCGCCCGTGGCCACGCCGCCGTGCCGGTGCAGCACAGCCAGCAGCATGGCCAGGCGGTCGCGTTCCAGCCCGACCGAAAGCCGGCGCGGACTGACGCCGCCGCTATCGACCAGCGCCTGGATTTCGACCAGCAGCGGGCGGCTGCCTTCGAGTGTGACCAGCACGCAACTGCCCGGCACCGGCTCGCCGTGCGTGCTCAGGAAAATCGCGCTGGGGTTGCTCACGCCCTTGAGGCCCTTGTCGGTCATGGCAAACACGCCGATTTCGTTGACCGCGCCAAAGCGGTTCTTGAAAGCCCGGATCAGCCGGAAGCTGCTGTGCGTATCGCCCTCGAAATACAGCACAGTATCCACAATGTGTTCCAACACGCGCGGACCGGCCAGCTGCCCGTCCTTGGTCACGTGCCCCACCAGTACTATGGCCGTTCCGCTGGCCTTGGCAAAGCGCGTGAGATGCGCCGCGCACTCGCGCACCTGCGCCACGCTGCCCGGGGCGCTGCTCAAGGCGTCGCTGTACACCGTCTGGATCGAGTCGATTACTGCGACCTGGGGACGTTCGGCCTGCAGAATGGCCAGAATTTTTTCGAGCTGAATTTCGGCCAGCACACGCACTTGTGAGCCATCCAGCCCCAGCCGGCGCGAGCGCAGCGCCACCTGGCTGGCGCTTTCTTCACCGGTGACGTACAGCGTATGCAAGCCTTGCAGTTGCAGGGCATCGAGTGCTTGCAGCAACAGCGTCGATTTGCCAATACCCGGATCGCCGCCGATCAACACCACGCCGCCTTCTACGATGCCGCCACCCAACACACGGTCGAGTTCACCGATGCCGCAGGGTGTGCGCGCCACGTCTTCGGCCCTGATGTCGGCCAGGGTGGCCACTTCTGCTGCGCCTGCCAAAGCCTGGGGCACGCTGCTGAGGCGGTTCTTGCCCGCCGCCCCTGCGGCTGCCTGCGCCGCCGTCTCCTCCAGGCTGTTCCAGGCTCCGCATGCCGGGCACTTACCCAGCCAGCGCGGCGTTGCAGCACCGCAGGCATTGCAGATGTATTGGGATTTGGGTGAAGCCATTGCGCGATTGTAGGTTGCATGGCGTGACGCGCCACCTACCAAGGAGCCGCCGCCCTAAACCCTGAGCGGCAGCCACGCCAGCGTCGCCGTCCAATCGGCATGCGGCGACGGCAATGCCATCAATGTGCAGGCCGCGCGTTGTACGGCAACCTGTTCGGACCATTCGCGCAAACCCGTCCGCAAACATTTGTCTGCGGACTCTATGCCGGTCCAGATGCGCGCGCAATCCTGCGCGGTGGCCGGCATGTGCGCAAGCCCCCCATACACCCTCAGCACGTCTGACCAGGCGGCCAAAGGCAGCAGGCTGCCTGCCGATACATCCACCCCCACCGGCATCGGCGCCATGGCCAGCAACGCCCGCTGCGGCAGCATGGCGTGCTGCGGCGTGTATGACCACGACAGCCACACCTGCGGCCCCTGGGACGAAGCGCCTGCATCGGCCGGTACAGAACCAGCCTGCAGGGCGCAGACCCGATCGGATAGATGTTGTGTGTCCGACGGCGGCCAGTGCATACAGGCGCGGCTGCGGGCCGGAGATTGCCGCCCGAGTATCTGCGCCACCTGCTGACGCAGCCACTGGCGCCGCACGGCCCGCGAAACACCATCGGGCAGGTCCAGCCACCGCAGATCCACCTCGCCCAGCGGCGTGGGCAGACGAAACGCGGCATATGCGCTCTTAACCATCCCTCATGGAGCCGTGGACGGATTCCACGGCGCGGCCGGCGACCCGCACCAGACTGTGTTGGCCGGGATGTCTTCGCCCTTCATGACCAGGGTCAGCGGCCCGAGCATGGCGCCCTCGCCCACCGTGGCGTCGTACAGCACGGTGCAGCGGGCGCGGATGCAGGCACCACGCGCAATGTCGACCCGGCCGATTTTCATGATGCGGTCTTCAAACAAGTGCGTTTGCGGGCCGCTCAAATCGTTGAGCTCGGCCTCATCGCCAATGGTCACGCAGTCGAATTCGGTGATGTCGGTCGTATCCAGATACACGCCCCGTCCGACCTTTACGCCGAACAGGCGCAGCATCCAAGGCAGCATGGGCGTGCCGCGCAGGTAGTTGAGAAAGCCCTGCACCGCCATCGATTCATACATATTGGTTACGGCCTCGCTCACCCACACGAACGGCGTCCACATCGGATAGGCGCAAGGTTTGTAGCGCCCGATCAGCAGCCACTTCATGAGCAGGATCAGCACCATGGTCCCTGCCCCATACAGCGCGCCACTGATGGCCAGGTGCCCAAACAGGCCCGGCCAGTCCTCATCGGCCACATATGCGATGGCGCTATATACGATGGCATAGCCCACGCCAATGTTGTAGGCCAGCGGCAACACGATGCGCGCGCCCTCCACCAGGGCTCTGCCCATCAAACGCATCAGGCCCGGCCTGAACGTGCTTGCCTCGTCAAAGCCTAGGGCCACTTCGCGCGCCGGCAAATGAATCGGCGGCGAACCGAACCAGGTATCGCCCGGTTTGATGCGGCTGCTTTCGGGCGCGCGGGATTGCACCCCAATGAGCACATTGGGCGGAAGCACGGTGCCATCGGGCACGTAAGCGCCATTTCCCACAAAACTGCGATGACCCACCGTGGTCGGGCGCAGGGTCATCCACCCACCCTCGACATCGTCATCGCCCAGCATCACGGCGTCGGCGATGAAGGTCTCGTCTCCCAGGGTGAGCATGTCCGGCACCACACCCATCGCCGTGGATATTTCCGATCTTTTGCCCACCTTGGCCCCCATGAGCCGCAACCATGTCGGCGCAAACACCGTGGCATAAACCGAATGCAGTGTGTGCAGGCTGTTGTCCTGGATCTGGTTGATTAGCCACGTGCGGTAGTACATGCGGCCATGCACCGGGTAGCGGCCCGGATCAATGCGCGGAATGGCCACCCAGCGCACCGTGGCCGACAACAGCGCCGTAAGCCCGATCAGGATGACGGAGCTCGGAATGCCATATGCGCCATATTGCACAGCCATCAGGAAAAAATTGTCGAAATCGCTGCCAACGGGCAAGAGCCAGTAATCCAGCACGATGAACGTGGGGAACAGCGTCATGAAAAACAGCAACGCAACCGACAGGGACGCCACGGAAAAAAACACGGTTTCAAACGCTGCGCGCAGGTCCGAGAAATGCGGACGCGGCGGCAAGTGACTGCGGTCGTGCACACCCACCTTGGCCGCGGGACTTCCCATCCATTTTTCGCCATCGGGAATGTGCTGGCCATCGGCCAGCGCCGAAAGGCCCTCCAGCTTGGCTGCCACACCGACGGAGGTGTTGCCTTCCAGCACCGAATAGGACGAGATACTGGCCTCTGCGCCAATATCGATGCGCCCCAAAACCAGCTCACCGCGCTCGACACGCGCATTTTCGAAATACACGCCCGCGCCCAGGCTGGCGCCATCGCCTATGCTAATGAGCGAGGGCATGCGCACCCGCACCGTTCCCGGCTGCACATCGCGGCCCACCTGGACTCCCGTAGCACGCAGGTACAAATTGAGCAACACGCTCCCGTTGAGCATGTGCATTGGCGCGGCATCAACCAGGCGATCCGAAAGCCACCAGCGGAAGTACATGAAGCCCCACAACGGATAACGGCCCGGCTGCACCCGCCCCAGCAGCAAACGGCGCCCGGCAACCGCTAACAGGATGTTGATGACATGTACCCCGGCAAACACCAGCATCGACAGCGCAATCGCCTGCAAAACACTGTCGTCGTGGCTGCCTGTATATATGTGATAGGTAAAAAAAGGAGCCAGCCATTGCATCATGGAAATGGTCACCAGCGCCGGAAGGCACAGCGCCTGGGCCATACCACAACGCACGCGACGCAACCGGCTGTTGTTGGGCGATGGCTTGAATGCCGCTTGCGCGCCGCAATCGGCCTGCATGCGGGCAAGCATGGCATCGGCAATCTTGCCGATGCGGCGGTTTTTGTAGATATCCTGCACCGTCATGGTGGCAAGGCGGGTATCGGCCCTCAACTGCGATACCAGGCGCGCAGCAAACAGTGAATGGCCGCCCAGATCACTGAAAAAATCGGCATCGCGCCTGATCGCCTCACCAGGGAACATGCTCTTGAGCGCATGGAACAGCAGGATTTCTGCCTCGTTCTGCGGCTCGTCGGATTCGACCTTGCCGTACACCGCGGCCAGTTCAATAGCCTTGAGCGCCTTGCGGTCGATCTTGCCTGAAAGCAGGCGCGGCACGCTGCCCACAAACTCGAAACGCGCCGGCACCATGTACGACGGCAGCCGCGCCTTGAGCGCATCGCGCAGGTGGCTGGCCGCAGGCGGTGGCTCGGGATTGCCGGCAGCGTCGAGCGTCTGCTCGGGAACCACCCAGGCCACGAGCTGATCGATTTCGTTGATCTGGCGCACCAAAACGGCGGCGGTTCCGATGCCGGGCTGCTCGCACAGGGCCGCCTCTATCTCTCCCAGCTCCACGCGAAAACCGCGGATCTTGATCTGGTCGTCCGCGCGTCCCAGACATTGCACGGCGCCGTCTTCCTGAATCAGCGCCAGGTCGCCGGTGCGATACAGCCGCTTTTCCCCGGCATGGGTCGCCCACGGGTTGGGCAGGAATTTTTCAGCGGTCAGTTCGGGCCGCCCCAGATAGCCTTGCGCCACACCGGGGCCGATGATGCACAACTCGCCGGTCTGGCCCTGCGGCACAGGCTGCTGCTGCTCATCCAGCACCAGCATGCCGTAATTGGGCAGCGGCCGGCCAATGGTGACGGGCTTGTCGCGCGTCAGTTGCGCCAGACTGGCCGATACGGTGGCTTCAGTCGGTCCATAGGTGTTGAAGATTTTCACGCCCGGCCGGTCAAAGCGCGCCACCAGCGCATCGGGACACATCTCGCCGCCCAGATTGATGATGCGCAGGCTGGGCACCTCGGTGCCAAACAGCGCCAGCAACGTAGGCACAGCGTGCAGCACTGTGACGTGATGGGCTTGCAGGGCTTGGGGCAATGCATCCGGATCGCCCACGATCTGCTTCGGTGCAACCCACAATGTGGCACCGACCAGATAGCTGATCCAGATTTCCTCGAACGACATGTCGAAGGCGACCGAGAAGCCCTGGTAAACCTTGTCGTCCGCAGTCACCCCCAGCACTTCGTTCTCGCTGCGCAGGAAATGCGCGATGCTGAAATGCTGGATCACGATACCCTTGGGCATGCCGGTAGACCCGCTGGTATAGATCACATAGGCCGGGTGCTCGGGCAACATGCCTTCGCGGCGTTTCAGTTCGCCAGCGACCGGAGCCTGTAGATCAGCATGTTCCCATTTGGCATAGGGCTCGCCGACCAGTTGCGAGGCCCAGTCGCTGTGCACTACCAGCCCGGCAGCGCTGGCGTCCTCCAGACATACTGCAATGCGGTCGGCCGGCACGTCGGCGTCGAACGGCAACCAGGCGGCGCCTGCCTTGGCAATGGCCAGTTGCATCACCAGCAAATCCAGTCCCCGCGGCAGCCACAGGCCCACGATCTGACCGGGTCGCACGCCATGCTTGATCAAGTGGTGCGCGGCCAAATTGGCGGCCGTGTCGAGTTCGGCATAGGTAAGTGCCTTGCCGGTGGCCCCGTCAATCAGCGCGGTCTTGTGTGCAAATCGCGCCGCCGTGGCCTCGAACATATCGGGCAAC
>JAGPIR010000078.1 GCA_018054915.1 Allobrachymonas sp. | reverse complement strand
CGGTGCTCGATACCGAACGCAAACTGCGCATCCTCGACCGCCTGACCGCCGCAGAAGGCCTAGCGTTTTCTGCACAGCAAGTACGTGGGCCAGAAGCGTTTTTCGCTCGAGGGCGGAGAAAGCTTCATCGTCGCCATGGACGCCGTGGTGCATGAAGCCAGCAAGCGCGGCCTGCAAGAAGTAGTGATCGGCATGGCGCACCGCGGCCGCCTGAACGTGCTGGTGAACCTGCTGGGCAAGCTGCCCAAGGAACTGTTTGCCGAATTCGAGCAAAACGTCCCCGAAAGCCTGCCCAGCGGCGACGTGAAATACCACCAGGGCTTCAGTTCCAACGTTTCCACGCCCGACGGCCCGCTGCACCTGAGCCTGGCCTTCAACCCCTCGCACCTGGAAATCGTCAACCCGGTGGTGCAAGGTTCGGTGCGTGCGCGCATGGACCGCCGCGGCGACCCCAAAGGCAAGCACGTGCTGCCCCTGCTGGTGCATGGCGATGCGGCTTTTGCCGGGCAGGGCGTGGTGATGGAAACGCTGGCGCTGGCCGAAACGCGGGGCTACCACACGGGCGGCACCCTGCACATCGTGATCAACAACCAGATCGGCTTTACCACCAGTGACCCGCGCGACAGCCGCTCCACCCTGTATTGCACCGATGTGGTCAAGGTGATGGGCGCCCCCGTGCTGCACGTCAATGGCGACGACCCCGAAGCCGTGGCGCTGTGCGTGCAATGGGCCATGGAATACCGCGCCACGTTCCACAAGGACGTGGTGGTGGACATCGTGTGCTTTCGCAAGCTGGGCCACAACGAGCAGGACACCCCCATGCTCACCCAGCCGCTGATGTACAAGAAGATCACCCAGCACCCCGGCACGCGCAAGCTCTATGCCGACCGCCTGGCTGCGCAAGGGCTGGGCAACACGCTGGGCGAAGACATGGTGCGCGCCTACCGCGCTGCCATGGACGAAGAACGCCACACCATCGACCCCGTATTGGGCGGCTACAAGCGCAACTTCGCGGTCGACTGGATGCCCTACCTGAACAAGAAGTGGACCGACGCCGCCGACACCGCGATTCCACCGGCCGACTGGCGGCGCATTGCCGAACGCATCACCCGCGTGCCGGAAGGGTTCAACGTGCATCCGCTGGCGCGCAAAGTACTCGACGACCGCGCCGCCATGGGGCGCGGCGACATCCTCGTGGATTGGGGCATGGGCGAACACATGGCTTTTGCCACCCTGCTGGCCGAAGGATTCCCGGTGCGCATTTCCGGGCAGGACAGCGGCCGCGGCACCTTCACCCACCGCCATGCCGTGCTGCACGACCAGAACCGCGAAAAATTCGACGAAGGCATCTACATTCCGCTGCAGAACATCGACGAAGGCCAGGCCGATTTTTCCGTGATCGACTCCATTCTGTCGGAAGAAGCCGTGTTGGGATTTGAATACGGCTATGCCTCCAACGATCCACGCACCCTGGTGATCTGGGAGGCGCAGTTTGGCGATTTTGCCAACGGCGCACAGGTCGTGATCGACCAGTTCATTGCCAGCGGTGAAGTGAAATGGGGGCGGCTCAACGGCCTCACGCTCATGCTGCCCCACGGCTACGAAGGCCAGGGACCCGAGCACAGTTCTGCACGGCTGGAACGCTTCATGCAACTCGCAGCCGACACCAATATGCAGATCGTGCAACCCACCACGGCCAGCCAGATTTTTCACGTGCTGCGCCGGCAGATGGTCCGCAACCTGCGCAAACCCTTGGTCATCATGACGCCCAAGAGCCTGCTGCGCAGCAAGGATGCCAGCTCGCCAATGGATGCCTTCACGCAGGGCAGCTTCCAGCCCGTCATCGCCGATCAGAGCCCGGCCATTGCGCAAAAACCCGATGGCGTCAAGCGTCTGGTAGCGTGCTCAGGCAAGGTCTACTACGACCTGGCGCGCAAGCGTGAGGAGCTGGGTGCGCATGATGTGGCGCTGGTCCGCATCGAGCAGCCTTACCCCTTCCCGCACAAGGCATTTGCAGCCGAGCTCAGACGCTACCCCAACGCGCAGGAGGTGGTGTGGTGCCAGGACGAGCCGCAGAACCAGGGCGCCTGGTTCTTTGTGCAGCACCAGATTTACGAAAACATGTTGCCCGGACAGAAACTGGGCTATTCGGGCCGTGCGGCATCCGCATCGCCCGCCGTGGGCTATGCCCGCCTGCACCAGGAACAGCAGAAAACCCTGGTGGAAAACGCCTTCGGCCGCCTCAAGGGCTTGGTGCTGACCCGTTGATGCGGGTCACCTGCCTTTTTTGCGTCTGTTCCCACATGTTTGACCGAAAGAATCTTCATCATGGCCCTCATTGATGTCAAAGTCCCCCAATTGTCCGAATCAGTAGCCGAGGCCACTCTGCTGCAATGGAAAAAGCAGCCCGGCCAAGCCGTGGCCGCAGATGAAATCCTCATCGAAATTGAAACCGACAAGGTCGTGCTGGAAATCCCGGCGCCTGTCGCCGGCGTGCTCAGCCAGACCCTGGTAGCAGGCGGCGCCAGCGTGACTTCGGGTCAGCCCATCGCCCAGATTGACACCGAAGCCGCCGTGGGCACTTCCACGATGCCCACAACAACGGCCACACCGGATGCGGCGGCACCCGCCCCGCCACCCGTGCAGGCGGCTGCGGCTTCTGCCATTGCCATGCCCGCTGCCGCAAAACTCATGTCCGAACAGGGACTGGCCGCCAGCGCAGTGGCCGGCACTGGAAAAGATGGCCGCATCACCAAGGGCGATGTGCTGGCTGCCGTGGCGCAGGCAAAGACAGCGCCTGCTGCGGCCGCCGTTTCTGCTCCCCGGCCGTCTTCTGCCGCATCCATTCCCACGGGTGTACCCGCTGCCATCCTGCCGCAAGCCCCCGCGCCGGCGCCCGATCTGGGTGAGCGCCCCGAGGAGCGCGTAGCCATGACGCGCCTGCGCGCACGCATTGCCGAGCGCCTGCTGCAATCACAGGCCAGCAATGCCATCCTCACCACCTTCAACGAAGTGAACATGGCCCCCGTCATGGACATGCGCAAGCGTTTCCAGGAAAAATTCGAGAAAGAACACGGCGTCAAGCTTGGCTTCATGAGCTTTTTCGTCAAGGCGGCGGTGCATGCGCTCAAAAAGTACCCCATCCTCAACGCCTCGGTTGACTGCAACGACATCGTCTATCACGGCTACTTCGACGTTGGCATTGCCGTGGGCAGCCCGCGCGGTCTCGTGGTGCCGATCCTGCGCAACGCCGACCGCATGAACTTTGCCGAACTCGAAAAGCAGATTGCCGACTTTGGCGCACGTGCGCGCGACGGCAAGCTCGGCATCGAGGAGATGACCGGTGGCACGTTCTCCATCAGCAACGGCGGCGTATTCGGCTCGATGATGTCCACGCCCATCATCAACCCGCCGCAATCGGCCATTCTGGGCGTGCACGCCACGAAAGAACGCGCCGTGGTCGAAAACGGCCAGATCGTCATCCGGCCGATGAACTATCTGGCCCTGAGTTACGATCACCGCATCATCGACGGACGCGAGGCCGTTCTCGGTCTGGTGGCCATGAAAGAAGCGCTGGAAGATCCGGCGCGCCTGCTGTTCGACTTGTAACGGAGCGCGAGATGGCCAAGGCATGGTTCTTGCTGGTACTGGCCGGTCTGTTCGAGATCGGCTGGCCAATCGGCTTCAAGCTGACCGAGCAGGCAGCTTTTCGCATACTGGGCTGGGTGGTCGCGGTGGTTTGCATGGGTCTTTCCGGCTGGCTGCTGTGGCTGGCGCAAAAGCACATTCCCATCGGCACGGCCTATGCCGCCTGGACCGGTATTGGCGGTGCAGGAACCTTTCTGATCGGCGTACTGGTTTTTGGCGACACCCTGACGGTCTGGCGCGCCCTGGGCGCGGCCATGATCATTGGCGGCGTCATCACGCTCAAACTGGCACATTAATCGCATTCTTCTTTTTTGCATCATCCCATGGACACTCTGAATTTCGACATCATCGTCATCGGCGCCGGCCCCGGCGGCTACATCGCGGCCATCCGCGCCGCGCAACTGGGCAAGAAGGTGGCTTGCATCGACAACTGGAGCAACGCGCAAGGCGGGCCCGCCCCAGGCGGCACCTGTACCAATGTGGGCTGCATTCCATCCAAGGCCCTGCTGCAAAGCTCCGAATACTTCGAGCACGCGAACAAGCATTTTCCCGAGCACGGCATCAGCACGGGCGCGCTCAAGATGGATGTGCCCGCCATGATCGCCCGCAAGGACAAGGTGGTCGAACAGAACAACGCTGGCATCGTCTACCTGCTCAAGAAAAACAAGGTGCAGTTTTTCCACGGAACGGGCGCTTTCGCCGCCGCCAGGGATGGCGGATACGACATCGGCGTCAGCGGTTCCACACCGCAAACCCTGTTTGCTCCCCAGGTCATCATCGCCACGGGTTCCAGCCCGCGCGCCCTTCCTGGCGTCCCGTTCGATGAGGAAACCATCCTGTCCAATGCCGGCGCGCTGCGCATAGCAGAAACCCCCAAAAAGCTAGGCGTGATCGGTGCTGGCGTGATCGGCCTGGAAATGGGGTCGGTGTGGCGCCGGCTGGGAGCGGAAGTAACCATCCTGGAAGGCCTGCCCGCCTTTTTGGGTGCGGCCGACGAACAAATCGCCAGAGAGGCCAAGCGGGCATTCGACAAACAGGGCCTGAAAATCGCGCTGGGCGTGCAGGTGGGCGCAATCAAGATTTCCAAAAAAGCCAAGTCCAGCAGCGTCAGCGTGGCATATACCGATGCCAAGGGCCAGGCGCAGACGCTGGAAGTCGACAAGCTGATTGTGTCGATTGGCCGCACACCCAACACCACGGGGCTGAACGCCGAGGCCGTGGGCCTGAAGCTGGACGAGCGCGGCGCTATTGTGGTGGACGGCGATTGCAAGACCAACCTGCCCGGCGTGTGGGCAGTAGGCGACGCGGTGCGCGGACCCATGCTGGCACACAAGGCCGAAGAAGAGGGTGTGGCGGTAGCCGAGCGCATCGCCGGACAGCACGGACATGTGGACTTTGATCTGATTCCCTGGGTCATTTACACATCGCCAGAGATTGCATGGGTCGGCAAAACCGAACAGCAGCTCAAGGCTGACGGCGTGGCCTACAAGGCTGGAACTTTCCCCTTCATGGCCAATGGCCGCGCACGCGCGCTGGGCGACACTACTGGGCTGGTCAAGTTCCTCGCGCACGCTGAAACCGACCAGATTCTGGGGGTGCACATCGTCGGGCCCATGGCCAGCGAACTCATTGCCGAGGCGGCTGTGGCCATGGCCTTCAAGGCCAGCAGCGAAGACATTGGCCGCATCTGCCATGCACATCCTTCTCTGGCAGAATCAATGAAGGAGGCCGCGCTGGCGGTCAGCAAGCGCTCCCTCAATTTCTGATTCTTCCCGCATGCCCGCCGTGGTCTTTCTGCGCGGCAATACCTGATATGACTTCCGTTGAACAAATCTATCACCGGGAACTTGCCACGCGCGGGTTCCAAAGCGATCCGGCGCAGATGCAGGCCGTGGCCGCGCTAGAGCGTTGCGCGGACGAATGGGCGGCCTACAAACAGCAACGATCCAACGCGATCAAGAAGCTCATCAACCGCCCGGACATTCCGCTTGGCGTGTACATGTACGGCGGCGTGGGCCGCGGCAAAAGCTTCCTGATGGACTGTTTCTACGAAGCCGTACCGATCCAGCGCAAGACACGCCTGCACTTTCACGAATTCATGCGCGAAGTGCACCGCGAACTGGGCAAGCTGCAGGGCACCGCCAATCCGTTGCAGGCCTTGGGCGCAAAAATGGCCAAGCGTTTCAAGCTGATCTGCTTTGATGAATTCCACGTGGCAGACGTGACCGACGCGATGATCCTGCACCGGCTGCTGCAGGCCTTGTTTGACAACGGCGTGGGCTTTGTGACCACGTCCAACTTCAAGCCAGACGCCCTGTATCCCAATGGGCTACACCGCGACCGGATCCTGCCGGCCATTGAACTGCTCAAGCAGCGTCTGATGGTCATCAATGTGGACCATGGCGTGGATTACCGCCAGCGGCCGCTGGAACACCTGCCCACGTACATCGTTGCGCCACAGGCCCAGGCCGATGACCAGATGCAGCAGATCTTCGCCCAGCTTGCCACGGCGGCAGAAATGCCCGGAGCAGCCCACGTGCAGATAGGCTCTCGCAAGATCGCCGTGCGCAAGCGTTCCGGCCATGTGGCGTGGTTCGACTTTCGCGAACTGTGCGACAAACCACTGTCGCAAAACGATTATCTGGAACTGGCCGCCA
>JAGPIR010000077.1 GCA_018054915.1 Allobrachymonas sp. | reverse complement strand
GACATCGCTGCCTTCTTCAAAATGGCGTTTGAGCAAAATGCCCGCCGCACGCGCGCGAATTTGCGACAGGCGGGAGGCCTCCAGCCGGCCCGGCAAATCCGTTGTAAGCGGCACCGCGCCCGGTTGCACAGTCACTACACCCACTTCAGGCGGGGGCATACCGCCGCCAGCCCCTGCGCCAGCAGCAGCCTGTTTTTTATCGCCACCGCAGGCGGCCAAGGCCGCAGTCAGCGCCAGCACGGCGATCCACGCAGGCGCACGCCGATTTTTAAGGGAAGAGGTTGAACAAGGTGTCTTCATCATCTGCATCTTTCGCGGCAAAAAATATGTAACGGCGCATGCGCTGCCTGCACACGCACGCGCCCGATCATTCGCCTTCCGTTTGCCCGCATATTACATATGCCGCTACCGCCGCCATCCATGCAACGAACAGCTGCACCTGCAACAAAAAAACGCCTTAACGCATCATGCGATGGAGGACGAGGACAAAGGAGGAGGCGCTATTACACCACAAATTTAATTCGAACGATTGATTTAAATGAAATCGCCCCTCTACATCTACGTCATAGCAACCGTCGCCCCTTTTGCGCCCACAGCCCCAACAATTGACCGACAATCCAGTCCATCCAACGTACATCCCTTCCCTTTCTGCCCATCATGTTGCAATTCGATCTACTCTCTACCCACGGCGCCAACCACCTGGCCCGCCGTGGGCGGCTGACGCTGAACCACGGCGTGGTGCAAACCCCCATCTTCATGCCCGTGGGCACCTATGGCACCGTCAAGGGCGTGATGCCGCGCAGCCTGCACGAGATGGGCGCGCAAATCATCCTCGGCAATACGTTTCACCTGTGGATGCGCCCCGGGCTGGATGTATTGCAGCAGTTCGGCGGGCTGCACCAATTCGAGAACTGGCACAAGCCGATCCTGACCGACAGCGGTGGCTTTCAAGTGTGGTCACTCGGGGAGATGCGCAAAATCAGCGAGGAAGGCGTGAAATTCGCCAGCCCGGTAAACGGCGACCGGCTCTTTCTCACGCCCGAGACCAGCATGCAAATCCAGACCGTGCTGAACTCCGACATCGTGATGCAGTTCGACGAGTGCACGCCCTACGAAACCAAAGGCCACATCACCACCGAACGCGAGGCACGCGCCAGCATGGAACTGAGCCTGCGCTGGGCGCGACGCTGCCAGATCGAATTTGCCCGCCTGCAAAACCCCAATGCGCTCTTCGGCATCGTGCAGGGCGGCATGTTCGAATACCTGCGGCAAGAATCGCTCGAACAACTGGTGGAAATGGATTTCCCCGGCTACGCCGTGGGCGGGGTCAGCGTGGGCGAGCCCAAGGAAGACATGCAACGCCTCACCGCCTACACGCCGCACCGTCTGCCCGCGCACAAGCCACGCTACCTGATGGGCGTGGGCACGCCCGAAGACTTGGTGTTTGGCGTGGAACACGGCGTGGACATGTTCGACTGCGTCATGCCCACACGCAACGCGCGCAACGGACATGTGTTCACCCGCTTTGGCGACCTGAAGATCCGCAACGCCAAACACAAGACCGACCCGCGCCCGCTGGATGAAACCTGCACCTGCCACGCCTGCGCCGGAAGCAGCGGCGTGCCCTATGCACAAGGGGGCCGCGATGGCTTCTCGCGCGCCTATCTGCACCATCTGGACAAATGCGGCGAAATGCTCGGGCCGATGCTGACCACGATCCACAACCTGCATTACTACCTGAACCTGATGCAGGAAGTACGCGATGCAATGGATGCGCAATGCTTCGACGCATTCGTGCAGCAGTTCCGCCGCGACCGCACGCGCGGCGTCTGAATTGGCTGCGGACTAGAGCGTCCGCACCCGGCAGCCCTGGGCAAAGCCAAGCGCCGGCCACGGCGGGCCCGCGCATAGGCCGATGACCTTGAACAGTTCGCCCATTTCGTGCTCCAGCACCAGTTTTTGCGCCATGACGCGCTGCGGCAGGCTGGCTTGCTGCATCAACGCTCCCAGTCCGCAATTGAGCAGGAACCAGCCCTGCGTGGTGTAGCCCAGCAGCTCCAGCCCGGCCTGCTGCGCCGCCACGGCAATACCGGTAAAGTTGACATGGGCGGTGATGTCCTTGCCGCCCACGGCGTTCAGCGGGTCGGCGTCGGCGCGGTGGGCCTGATGGCACATGAGCGTGCCACCGCTGCGCTGCGGATGGTAGTACTCTCGCTCGCCAAAGCCGTAATCGATGAAAAACGCTGCGCCACGCCGCAACCGCTCGCCCAGCGTGGCGATAAAGGCTTCGGCCTGTGGATGGATTTCGGTCAGGTAGTCATGGTCACCGTCCACTTCCACGGGCGGGCGCAACGCCGTGGGCCGGTCATGCCAGACCAAGGCGTTCCCGCCGTCTGGCTGCTCGGACACGGCCACGCCACGCTCGTACCAAACGCCGTCCTGGCGGTGCAGCAGTTGCACCGGCATGGCGTCCAGCACCTCGTTGCCCAGCACCACGCCCTCCATCGCATCCGGCAGCGCATCCAGCCATTGCACACAGTCACCGAAGCGCGCCAGCCGCTGCTGCTGGCGCTGGCGCAGGCTGCCCGAAACATCCACGATGGCGTATTGCCGCAGCGCCACGCCCTGCGCGGCCAATGCGTCCAACACCTGCTCGGCCAGCGCGCCGGTGCCGGCGCCAAATTCCCACACGCGATCGGTGCCGGTCTGGCGCAACGCCTCGGCCACTTGCACGGCCAGCGTCTGCCCGAACAGCGGACTCAGCTCAGGAGCGGTCACGAAGTCACTGCCATCACCCGGCGCAAGCCCCAGGCCCAATTGCGCATCCCCTCGGGCGTAATAGCCCAACCCTGGCGCATACAGCGCCAAGTGCATGAAATGGTCAAACGGCAACCAACCCCCGGCATCCTGCGCGGTCTGCCGGATACGCGCCAACAGTCCCTGAACGGAACGCTCTGGCTGCTGGTTCGGACTTGTGCAATTCGTCATGTCCGCATTGTCGCGGCAAACGGCCAGCACCCACATCCCACGGCCGGTCATCCCCTCATGTTCTGACAAAGCGCTGGCCGCTCAGGCTACACTAGAAAGCTTCTTTTTCACTCCCGCAAGGGGTCTGCGTGAGCCTGTTCCGATCGGCATCCATTGTTTCCCTGCTCACCCTGGCGTCGCGCGTGCTCGGCCTGGTGCGCGAGTTGCTGGTAGCTTCCATTTTTGGCGCCAGCATCTTCACCGACGCCTTCAACGTAGCCTTCCGCATTCCCAACCTGTTCCGGCGCCTGTTTGCCGAAGGCGCATTCAGCCAGGCCTTCGTTCCTGTGCTGGCTGCCGCACGTGCGCGGGAAGGCGATGCCGCCACGCGCAGCATGCTCAGCCACGTGGCTACCGTGCTGTTCTGGGCGCTGGTGGTGCTGTGCATCGCGGGCGTCGTCGGCGCGCCCTTGCTGGTCTGGTTCATGGCCAGCGGCCTGCAGCGCTATCCCGAAGGGTATGCCGCCGCGGTGGTCATGACGCGCTGGATCTTTCCCTATATCGGCTTCATGTCGCTGGCGGCCATGGCGGCCGGCGTGCTCAACACGTGGGAGCGTTTTGCCGTCCCGGCCGTTTCGCCGGTGTTTCTCAACATCACCATGATTCTGGCCGCCTGGCTCGGCGCGCCGCTGTTTGGCCGCATGGGTGTGCAGCCGATCTACGCCCTGTGCATAGGCGTCATGGCCGGCGGCGTATTGCAGTTGGGGGCGCAACTGGTGGCCCTGCAGCGCATGCACCTGCTGCCGCGCATCGGCCTGACCGCGCAGGCGATCAAAGCCGCGCTGGCCGATCCGCACACGCGCCGCATCGGCACGCTCATGCTGCCCGCCATTCTGGGGGTGAGCGTGGCGCAGGTGTCACTGCTCATCAACACCCAAATCGCCTCGTATCTCGGCGCGGGCAGCGTCAGCTGGCTAAGCTATGCCGACCGGCTGATGGAATTCCCCACGTCGCTGCTGGGCGTGGCCCTTGGTTCGGTGCTCATGCCGCAACTCTCGGCCGCCCAGGCCGCAGGCGACGACGCGCGTTACTCGTCGATGCTGGACTGGGCACTGCGTTCGGTCACCCTGATGGCGGTGCCGTGCGCAGCGGCGCTGCTGACTTTCTCGCGGCCCATCGTCAGCGTGCTCTACCAGCACGGCGCCTTCCAGGCGCACGACGTGGAGCAGACCACCCAGGCCCTCATGGGGTATGGCACGGGGCTGGTCGGCCTGATCGCCATCAAGATCCTGGCACCGGCCTACTATGCGCGGCAGGACATCAAGACGCCGGTCTACATCGCCATTGGCGTGCTCATCGCCACCCAGCTCATGAACCTGGCATTCGTTCCGCTGCTGGCCGCCGGCGGCCTGTCGCTATCGATCGGGTTGGCCTCGCTCATCAATGCGGGCACCTTGCTATTTCTGCTGCTGCGCCGCGGCATCTACAAACCCGTCAAGGGCTGGGGTCCGTTTGCCTTGCAATTGACGGGGGCCACGCTGCTGCTCATGGCGTTTCTGATGTGGGCCGACGAAAGCCTGCAATGGGTTGAACTGGCCAGCCGCATGCGGCGTCTGGTGCAATTCGCGCTGGTGTGCCTGGGGGCAGGCGTCATCTATTTCGGCGCACTCTGGCTCGGGGGGTTCAAGCTCCTGGCGCAATTCAAACGCTGATGGACACTTGGCACGCCCGCATTCCTGGCCCATGCCGTTGTTGCATCGGCACCCGCAAAACCTCCCGATAATGGAAAATACCTCCTTGCCTTTCGCGCCCTTGCGCAACGACCGCTTCCTGCGGGCCTGCATGGGCCTGCCGGTGGACCAGACACCCGTCTGGCTCATGCGCCAGGCCGGTCGTCATCTTCCCGAATACCGCGCCCTGCGCGCCCGCGCAGGCAGTTTCATGGCTCTGGCCACCTCGCCAGACCTGGCCACCGAAGCCACCCTGCAACCGCTGGAGCGTTATCCGCTGGATGCGGCCATTCTGTTCAGCGACATCCTCACCGTACCCGATGCCATGGGTCTGGGACTATCCTTCAGAGAAGGCGAAGGCCCCCAGTTCGCCCGCCCCGTGCGCACCGAGTCCGACGTCGCACGGCTGGCCGTTCCCGACCTGGATCGCCTGCGCTATGTGTTCGACGCCGTGCGCAGCATCCGCCAGGCACTGGCCGAGCGGGTGCCGCTGATCGGCTTTGCCGGCAGCCCCTGGACGCTGGCGTGCTACATGGTGGAGGGCGCATCGAGCGCTGATTTCCGCACCATCAAGGCGCTGCTCTACACGCGACCAGACCTGCTGCACCGCATTCTGGCCGTCAATGCCGACAGCGTGGCCGCCTATCTGAATGCGCAGATTGATTCCGGCGCACAGGCCGTGATGGTGTTCGACAGCTGGGGCGGCGTGCTGGCAGATGGGGCTTTTCAGACCTTCAGCCTGGCCTACACGGCGCGCGTGCTGCAACAGTTGCGCCGCACAGGCAGCGACGGCGGCATCGTGCCGCGCATCGTCTTCACCAAGGGCGGGGGTCAATGGCTGGCCGCCATGCGCACCCTCGCCTGTGAGGTGCTTGGCGTGGACTGGACGGTGAACCTGGCCACGGCTCGCGCCCTGCTTAATGGTGGCGATGGCTACGCTGCGCAATCGCTGCAAGGCAATCTCGATCCGGCCGTGTTGTTTGCCTCGCCAGAAATCATCGATGCCGAGGTGCTGCGCACGTTGCGGGCTTTTGGCGCCCCCGATCAGACGGCTGCGCCCAGTTGCCAACACATCTTCAACTTAGGCCACGGCATCCGCCAGGATTCCCCGCCAGAACATGTGGCCGCGCTGGTCGAAGCCGTGCACCGCCATTCGCGGCGGTTGCGCCACGCAAACGGACAGAATTTCACCCGGCTAGGCTGAGTCCCCGTTTCCTCGCACAGAATCGCAAACAGTTTCGCCCCCACCGGCCTCTTCGTCGAGCCTCAAGCGTCTTGCGGATCACCGTCCTGCGCCGGTTTCTTGTCTGCACCTCCACCCTTGCGGCGCGCACGCGGATGCGCGGCGTCATAGACCTTGGCCAGGTGCTGAAAGTCCAGCCGCGTATAAATCTGCGTGGTGCTGATATTGGCGTGTCCCAGCAGCTCCTGCACGGCACGCAGGTCGCCACTGCTTTGCAGCAGATGACTGGCAAAGGAATGGCGCAGCATGTGCGGATGCACCGGAACAGGCAGCCCTGCCTGACGGGCACGGATGCGCAGCTGCTTCCAGATGGCTTGAGCAGTCAGGCGCGTGCCGTTTCGTCCTGCCAGCAGCGCGGACGTGCGCTCCAGTG
>JAGPIR010000076.1 GCA_018054915.1 Allobrachymonas sp. | reverse complement strand
AAGGCAACGAGCACTACTTCCGCGTCTGCTTCCTCGACCCCTTCCAGGGTACGGTGGGCGCGACCTATGCCTTCAATACGCTCAAGGCCAAGAAAGTCGCCATCATCCGCGAGGTTTCCAATGACTATTCCGTGGGTCTGGCCAAATTCTTTGTCGACCACTTCACCAAGCTGACGGGGGATGCCCAAGCTGTGGTGGCCACAGCCGACTACAACACCGGCGACCAGGACTTCACCGCCCAGTTGACCAACATCAAAAAGGCCAACCCGGATGTGATTTTTGCCCCCGGCAATTACACCGAATCGGCCCTGATCATCAAACAGGCGCGTCAGCTGGGCATGAAAACACCGTTCATCGGTGGTGATACCTGGGACATGGACGCCTTCCTGAAAGTGGGCGGTGAAGCGGTCGAAGGCGCCGTGTTCTCGACCTTCTTTGCCAATGACGTGCCAATCAACAAAACGTCCGAAGCTTTCCTGAAAGCCTATCGCGACGAATACAAGAAAGAGCCGCCGGCCACTGCCGCGCTGGGCTTTGACGCCTACCGCGTGGTGCTGGACGCCATCACCCGCGCCAACTCGGCCGAACCGCAGAAAATCCGCGACGCTCTGGCGCAAACCAAGGGCTTTGAAGGCGCTGCCGGTGACATCACCATCAACGCCGATCGCGACGCCGACAAACCCGCCGTGTTCAAACAGGTCAAGGGTGGCAAGTTCGCCTTCCTGTCCACAGTCAAGCCCTGATTGACGCGATAGCTTGCCGATTGACGCAAGAACCCGGATAGCCGTTACGGTAGCCCCGCAACGGCTATCCGGTTTTTGTACGTGGCTTTTGAAGAAAACACGCCAGCAAGCGTCCGGTTTTCCCGCTCTGCCCGCTCCATTCAAACAGGAGGGAACGGGCATCCAGCGCCACCTGCCATTCCCGCCCGGCACGTTCAGAGAGCGACCCGCCTTGGCAGGCATGGACAATCCGTAGCTGCAATCAGCGCCAGCATTTCCAGAGGGTTCTCATGGATTTTCAGATTTTCATGCAACAGTTTGTCAACGCGCTGTCACTGGGCAGCCTGTACGCGTTGATTGCCATTGGCTACACCATGGTCTATGGCATTTTGCGGCTGATCAATTTCGCCCATGGCGATGTGTTCATGATCGGCGGCTACTTGGCGTTCTACGCCGCCACCGCTTTCATGATGCCCTGGTGGGTTGCCGTAATTGCCGCCATTGGCATGACCACCCTTTTCGGTATGGGGCTGGAACGGGTGGCGTATAGGCCGCTGCGCGACTCCCCGCGCATTTCCATCATGATCAGCGCTATCGGCGCCTCGTTCCTGATCGAAAACCTGGCCATTGTGCTGTTCGATGCCCGTCCCAAGGCCTTTCCCGTACCCGATTTCTTTGCGTCCACCTTCGTGCTGGGCGACGTGCACATCTCGATGGTGAGCATAATCATTCCCGTGGTGACAGCGATCATCCTGGCCGCACTGTTGTGGGTCATCTACCGCACCAAAACCGGCATGGCCATGCGCGCCGTGGCCACCGACATCGACGCCGCCCGCCTGATGGCGATCGACGTCAACCGCATCATCTCGTTCACGTTTGCCATTGGCAGCGCACTCGCCGCCGTAGGCGGCATCATGTGGGCGCTCAAATACCCGCGGTTGGAGCCGCTGATGGGCATCATGCCCGGCCTGAAATGCTTCATCGCAGCCGTCATTGGCGGCATCGGCAGCATCGCCGGCGCCGTGCTCGGCGGCCTGTTGCTGGGACTGATTGAATTGATGACCATCGCCTTCCTGCCCGAACTCACGGGCTACAAGGATGCGTTTGCCTTTGTGCTGCTGATCGTGGTGCTGCTGGTCAAACCCACCGGCTTGCTGGGTAGCAAGCAAGGGGAGAAAGTGTGATGAATCCGTTGCCATCCCGCCAACCTTTTGCCTTGCGCAACAACCTGCTCACGCTGGGCGCACTGATCGGCTTTGTGGTGCTACTGTTCGTGTTCGAGAACAGTTTCGACGCCTTCACCATGCAGATCTTCAAGCTCTGCGCCATCAACGTGATTCTGGCCCTGTCGCTGAACCTGATCAACGGATTCACGGGCCTGTTCAGCCTGGGTCACGCCGGCTTCATGGCCATTGGCGCGTACACCTGCGCCATCCTGACCATGTCGCCGACGCAGAAATCTGTCAACTACATGCTGGAGCCCATCGCACCGTGGCTGGCGCAGATCCAAATACCCTTCGTGCCGGCCTTGCTGCTGGCAGGCCTTCTCTCGGGTCTGGTGGGCTGGGTTCTGGGCTTCGTCGCCCTGCGCCTGCGCGACGACTATCTGGCCATTGCCACTTTGGGATTTTCCGAAATCATCCGCGTGATCCTGACCAATATGCAGACGATCACCAACGGGTCGCTGGGCCTCAAGGGCCTGCCGCGCTTCACCACCATGTGGTGGGCCTGGGGAATGGCTACGGGCTGCATCATTTTCATGGTGCTGCTGATCCGGTCCACCTACGGCCGCGCCTTCAAGGCGATTCGCGACAATGAAATTGCCGCCGAAGCCATGGGTGTGAACGTGTTTGGCCTGAAAGTCCTGTCGTTCACCCTTTCCTGCGTCATCGCAGGCATCGCCGGAGGACTGCTGGCCCATCATCTGACGACCATCGATCCCAAACAGTTCATCTTCCTCAAGACCTTCGACATCCTGCTGATCGTGGTGTTGGGCGGTGTAGGCTCGATCACGGGTTCGGTGATCTCGGCTATTGCCGTGACAGTGGCGATGGAGGCATTGCGCTTCCTTGATGGCCCCCTGAACCTGGGCATCTGGGAAACGGCCGGCACGCCCGGCATGCGCATGGTCTTCTTTTCCGTGCTGCTCATGCTCGTCATCATTTTCCGCCAGCGCGGTTTGATGGGCACTCACGAATTCAGCTGGGACAGCTTGGCAAAAATCGGCCTGTTGCCGCGCCGCAAGGCAGACGCAGGCGCCGACGACAGTGAAAGGAGCGCATGATGGGCGCCCTGTTGCAAACCACAGCCGTCAACAAGCAGTTCGGGGGGCTATCCGCCGTCACGGACCTGAACATCAGCATCGATGCGGGCGAGATTGTCGGTCTGATCGGCCCCAACGGCGCTGGCAAGACGACCTCGTTCAACCTGATTACCGGTGTGTACGTACCGACCAGCGGCACGGTCACCTTCGCTGGCGAGGACATCACCGGCATGAAGCCGCACCGGATCGCCCGCCTGGGCGTGGCGCGCACGTTCCAGAACATTCGCCTGTTCCGGGAAATGAGCGTGCTCGAAAACGTGCTGGTGGCCCAGCACATGCGCATGGGTGCCAATCTGCTGGAGGCCACCTTGCGCCTGCCCTCGTACCTGCGCAAGGAACGCCTGCAGCTGGCGCGCGCACGCGACCTGCTCAATGAAGTCGGCCTGCTTGAATACGCCGACGCCCGCGCCACCAGCCTGCCCTACGGCAAACAGCGACGCCTTGAAATCGCGCGGGCGCTGGCCACCGAGCCCCGGCTGCTGTTCCTGGATGAACCGGCCGCCGGCATGAACCCCCAGGAATCGGTGGAACTGATGGAATTCATCCGCACGATCCGCGACAAGTTCAATCTCACCATCGTGCTGATCGAGCACCACATGCAGGTGGTCATGGGCGTGTGCAGCCGCATGTATGTGCTCGAATACGGGCGCACCATCGCCCACGGCACGCCGGAACAGATCCAGAACGATCCCAAAGTGATCGAAGCCTATCTGGGAGTGGAATAACCATGCTGTCCATCAAGAACCTGTCCGTCCGCTATGGCGGCATCCACGCGCTGCGCGACATCAGCTTTGATGTGCCCGCCGGGCAAATCGTCACCTTGATTGGCGCCAACGGCGCAGGAAAAAGCACGACCCTCAACGCCATCGTCGGCCTGGTTAAGGCCATTGACGGCTCGGTGAACTGGAATGGCCGCGAAATCCTCAACGGCAAGACCAAAGACATTGTCGAATCGGGCGTTGTGCTGGTGCCAGAGGGACGTCGCGTCTTTCCCAACCTGAACGTCGACGAAAACCTGTATCTGGGCGCTTACTCACGCAAAAACAAGGCAGAGATCGAAGCCGATCTGGAACACATCTTCGGCCTGTTTCCCCGGCTGAAGGAGCGTCACAAGCAAAAGGCCGGAACGCTTTCGGGCGGCGAGCAGCAAATGCTCGCCGTGGGCCGTGCCCTCATGAGCCGGCCCAAGGTGCTGATGATGGACGAGCCGTCCCTGGGACTGGCTCCCATCATCGTCGGCATGATTTTTGACATCATCCGCCAAATCAATGCCGAGGGCGTGACCGTGCTGCTGGTGGAGCAAAATGCCAAGGCGGCCCTGCAAGTGGCTCACACGGGCTACGTCATGGAAACCGGGAAAATCTGCTTTTCAGGCAGCGGAAAGGACCTCCTGGCCGACGACCGCATCCGCAAGGCCTACCTCGGCGAGCACTGAACGCCAGCCGTGACCCGGACCCACAGCCGCGCGACCGGACAGGTCCCGGCCGTGATGGTCCGGAACCGTTTTCCCGGCTGCGTCATCCACACCCGATCGGGTTATCGCTTTCACCGATTTTGCAACACACCTGCAAATGAAGCGTTCGTGGCGGGTCCTCAAGGGGTAAACTGAAACGAGATTTCCCTATATGGCGCATCAGCAACGGCTCCGGAGCCGGCTGATCAAGGAGACCGCCCATGCAGCCATCAGACACCCGCGACCCCGGCTGGTACCACCAGGTGATTGACTGCCAGTGGGCCTGTCCATCGCATACGCCGGTGCCGCAATACATCCGGTTGATTGCCCAGGGCCGCTACACCGATGCCTACATGGTCAACTGGGTTTCCAACGTTTTCCCGGGGATTTTGGGCCGCACCTGCGACCGTCCCTGCGAACCGGCCTGCCGCCGGCTGCGCGTGGAAGAAGGCAACGCCCCCCATCCCGAACCGGTCGCCATCTGTCGGCTCAAACGCGTGGCGGCCGACCACAAGGATGACATCCAGGCCAGAATGCCCAAGCGCCAACCAGTCAACGGCAAACGCATCGCCTGTGTGGGCGCAGGGCCAGCCTCGCTCACGGTGGCTCGCGATCTGGCACCGCTGGGCTATGACGTGACGGTGTTCGATGCCGAAACACAGGCGGGCGGATTCATGCGCTCGCGCATTCCGCGCTTTCGCCTGCCCGACCACGTGCTGGACGAAGAAACCGGCTATGTGCTCAATCTGGAGGGCGTCACCTTCAAGAGCGGGCAGCGCGTCGGCTCCATGCGGGCCCTGCTGGCCGTCGGCTACGACGCCATCTTCGTGGGCAGCGGCGCCCCGCACGGACAGGATCTGGACCTGCCCGGGCGCAAGGAGGCGGGCGCGCACATCCACATCGGCATCGAATGGCTGGCCTCGGTCTACTTTGGCCACATTGACCACATCGGCAAGCGCGTCATCGTGCTGGGCGGCGGCAACACGGCCATGGACTGCTGCCGCACGGCGCGCCGCATGGGCGGTGAGGATGTCAAGGTGGTCGTGCGCAGCGGATTCGAGGAAATGAAGGCCTCGCAGTGGGAAAAGGAAGACGCCATGCAGGAAGGCATTCCGATCATCAACCTGCATGTTCCCAAGACCTTCGTGCACGAAAACGGCCGGCTCACCGGCATGACCTTCGAAATCGTGCGCGCCGAATACGATGCCAACGGCGTGCGCAGCCTGGTTCCCACGGGTGAACCCGACGCCTTCTTCCCTTGCGACGAAGTGCTGCTGGCGGTGGGCCAGTCCAACGCTTTTTCCTGGATCGAGCGCGACCTGGGCATCGCCTTCGGCCAACGGGGGCTGCCGGTTCTGGCCGAAGGCACATTCCAGTCCACACTGCCCCAGGTGTTCTTTGGTGGCGACGCAGCCTACGGGCCGAAAAACACCATCACCGCCGTGGCTAACGGGCATGAAGCGGCGGTTTCCATCGACCGGTTTATTCATGGCGGGGATGTGCGGCAACGCCCTCCCCCACATACCAGCCTGGTGTCGCAGAAGATGGGCATCCATGAATGGATGTATGACAACGCCCCCAGCAACGAACCGCGCCATGAGGTGCCGACGGCCGAAACGCAATCCGCCCTGGCCGACAGCGATATGGAGGTGGAACTGGGATTCGACGCAGCCACGGCTCTCAAAGAGGCGCGACGCTGTCTCAATTGCGACGTGCAAACAGTGTTCACTGATGCGTTGTGCATCGAATGCGATGCGTGTGCCGACATCTGTCCGACCGATTGCATCACGTTCGCGGCAGCGCCCACCGAAGGCGAGGCCGAAACCGCTCTGCGCCAGCGCCTCAAAGCGCCCGCCCTGAACGAGGGACAGCGGCTGTATGTGTCTGCGCCACTCAAAACCGGCCGCATCGCCGTCA
>JAGPIR010000075.1 GCA_018054915.1 Allobrachymonas sp. | reverse complement strand
GTCAGGATGACCGGCCCCAGGTCACAACATCCGTAATTGGGCAATGGCTGTTCACCGCAGGGATTGGTGGCTGCGATGGTTTCGCAATAGTGCAAATTGTTGTCGCGGTTGATCTGATCCAGGAACAGGATACCCGGCTCGGCAAAATCGTACGCCGATTGCATGATGGTGTTCCACAATTCGCGCGCCGGCATCTTGCGGTACACCCATTGCCCGTCGGCGCGCTGGCTGGCACCATTGTCAAGCAGTTTCCTGCCCGGTTTGGCCTTGTGCGCCAGTTCCCACTCGGCATCGTCCGCCACCGCCTGCATGAAAGCATCGGTCACGCCGACCGACACGTTGAAATTGTTCCAGCGCCCTGGGGTGCGCTTGGCGGTGATGAATTCGAGCACATCCGGGTGATCGATGCGCAGGACGCCCATCTGCGCGCCGCGGCGCGCGCCGGCGCTCTCGACCGTGGAACAGCTCTGGTCAAATACGTTGATATAGCTGCACGGACCACTGGCGATGGAATGCGTGCCCTTGACCTTCGCCCCCTTGGGACGGATGCGTGAAAAATCGTAGCCGACGCCGCCCCCGCGCCGCATGGTCTCTGCCGCCTCGCGCAATGCCTCATAAATGCCCGGATAGCCTTCGTCGTCCGTGCCCTGAATCGCGTCGCCCACAGGTTGCACAAAACAGTTGATCAACGTAGCCTGAATATCAGTGCCGCCCGCGCTCATGATGCGTCCGGCGCCAATGGCTCCAGCCCGCAGATTGACCAGGAATTTCTGCTCCCATTCCTGCTGCAGCTCTGACTTTTCGGCACCGGCCAACGCCTTGGCCACCCGCTGATACAGCTGCTCAATATCGGTTTCTCCAGGTTTGAGATATTTTTCCGCCAATACGTCCTGGCTGATAGGCTGCACAGGACAGAGGGAGATTTTTGTGGCAGGAACAGGCATGGCGATATCCATAAGACAGTCTCGTGTGGCAAAACCCGGACACCCGGGCAGGTTTCAAATTTCGAAGACACGTCCGCATTCGATGCAGACCGCGCTTCTTTCCAAAAATTCCGTGGCCTCTCCCTGGTGCTGACGGCAGGGGAGCCATGATCACGCCGGCGCTAACATGCCAGCGGTCCGAAATGCTGTTTACGCCGCAGATAAGGATCCGCATGATCGCTGAAATCCATCAGTACTTGGCAACAGTTTCGTTACTATACCGCGAATGCACAGAAAGACACTAGATGTAGTGTCATTTTTCAAAAATACCCCTACGGATAGCGCCCGTGAACCACTTGTACAAAAAAGAAAGCCCCCGAATTGACTGGTGTATCACCGCTTTTTGCCAGATATGTCCCGATATACCTGCGTCAAGCAAACAATGTGTCCGTCAGTACTGGCCGCAAAGAGGATTTCCCTGCCACACGCCGCGCAGGTACTGCAAAATAGATCGAAAAACCTGTAAACAGGACGTGAAATCCATGAAATGCCAGCAACACCCCTGCCCGGTTGCGTACACGCCTGGCCCTGGCCGTCTGTGACCACCCGGATGCCACGCTGCGCTTGGTTGGGCACATGACTTGCGCGCAGAACCCTGGTGGAACATATGCATCATCACGCCTGCGCTGCTGTGACACACCCTCCGCCCCCGAAATCCAGTGCCGTTGGGTGTTTGTCAATCTGTCATGATTAACAAGTAAGCTTGATCCATTTTCTGCACGGCCACACCACATGACCATCCAGCCTCCCCTGATCGACCGCGACTTGAGCATTCTGGCATTCAATGCCCGTGTACTGGACTGGGCCGCCCGCGAGGAGGTGCCGCTGCTGGAGCGGCTGCGCTATCTGTCCATCGTTTCGTCCAATCTCGACGAATATTTCGAGGTACGCATGGCCAATCTGCTCCATGCTGCACAGGCGCATGTACAGGAAGGAGAGTTCAACGAGAAAGGTTTCCTCAAAGTCAGCGAAAGGGCCCATGCCTTGGTCGCACGGCAATACGATATCTTGCGCAACCAGCTGCATCCGGCCATGCACGCTCAAAATATCCGCATCGTTCCGCATGTAGAGCGCACGCCCGAGCAACGGCGCTGGGTCGGAAATTATTTCCGGCGCGAAGTCATGCCCCTGCTCCTGCCAGTCAGCCTCGACCCCGCACATCCGTTTCCTCAGGTGGCCAACAAGTCACTGAACTTCATCGTCAAACTCGGCGGACAAGATGCGCTGGGACGTTCCAACAGCATTGCCATCATCAAGGTGCCGCGCGCCTTGCCCCGCCTGCTGCCTCTGCCACTCGCATTGTGTGGCGGGAAAAATCTCCTGGTTTCGCTGCCCAGCGTGCTGCGTGCCCACTTGCAAGAACTGTTCCCCAACCGCTCCATCGAGCAACTGTCTCAATTCCGGGTAACACGGCATTCCGATCTGGCCGTAGATGAAGACGATGTGGGAAATCTGCTCACAGCCCTGCGCGAAGGACTCCAGCAACGCCATTACGGCAAGGCGGTGCGACTGGAGGTGTCATCGGATTGCTCCGATGAAATGGCCGCGTTGCTGTGCCACCAGTTCGAATTGTTGCCCCAGGCGCTGTACCGCGTGCGCGGCCCGGTCAACTTGGCGCGCATGGGCATGCTGATCGATCTCGTCAACCGGCCCGAACTGATGTTCCCCCCGTTCCATTGCGCGTATCCGGTCGCTCTTCAGGGCGAACCGTCCATGTTCAAGCGCTTGCAGCAAGGTGACGTGCTGGTGCATCTGCCGTTCGAAAGCTTCGATCCGGTGCTTGAACTGTTGCGCCAAGCGGTCAAGGACCCGCAGGTGGTTTCCATCCAGCAGACGATCTACCGCACCGGCTCCGACCCGGTGCTGATCGACCTGCTGTGCCAGGCCGTGCGAAGCGGCAAGGAAGTGACGGCACTGGTGGAATTGAAGGCACGATTCGACGAAGAAGCCAACATCAACTGGTCGGAACGGCTCGAGACTGTTGGCGCCCAGGTCGTTTATGGTGTGGTTGGCCTCAAGACCCACGCCAAGATATTACTGGTCACACGGCGTGAAGGCCGGCGCCTCAAGCGTTACGGGCACTTGTCAACCGGCAATTACAACCCGCGCACCGCCCGCCTTTACACCGACCTGGGCCACTTCACCGCCGACGATGCCCTCACCGGCGACATGCAGAAGGTTTTCGCCCATCTGGCCAGCCAGAGCAACATTCCACGGCTGTCGCGCATGCTGATGGCGCCCTACCATCTGCAAAACACGATGCTCCGGCTCATCCGGCAGGCTGGCAAGGCGGCAGCTTCAGGCCAGCGCGGCCGCATTGTCGCCAAGATGAACGCATTGACGGACGAAACACTGATCCGCGCCCTGATCGAGGCCGGACAAAAAGGCGCGCAGATCGACCTGATCGTGCGCGGAGCCTGCATGCTGCCCGCGCAGATTGCGGACGTGACCGGCAACATCCGTGTCCGCTCGATCATCGGCCGCCTGCTTGAACACTCGCGCGTGTTTTATTTCGACATCGCAGGCACCGAGCATCTGTATCTGTCGAGCGCCGACTGGATGAACCGCAACATGCTGCGCCGCATCGAAGTCGCCTGGCCCGTAAGGGAGCCAGCGCTGCGCCAGCGCATCATTGACGAATGCCTGTTGGCCTATCTGCACGACGAAGCTCTGGCCTGGCAAATGCAGGCGGATGGCAGTTACCTGCGGCCTGTCGCGCCCATCGATTCCCCCCGCAACGTGCAGCAGGCCCTGATGGACCGCTACCGCAATGGCACGCATCGCACATTGGCGGACTAGCCCGTCACGGATGCAAAACCGTTTTGTGCCGCGCGCCAGCCCCTCTCAAGGAGACACCCCGTATGGATTTGCTGCTATGGCGCCACGCCCAGGCCGTGGACATCAACAACACCATGAACGACCTGGATCGCCCGCTGACCCGGAACGGTGAAACACAGGCGGCCGAAATGGCCGCATGGCTGAAGCGCCACCTGCCCCCCGATACGCGCATTCTCTGCAGCCCAGCCCTGCGCACCCGCCAGACCGTGCAACGGCTGACCCGCGATCAGTACCAGATCTGCCCGCAATTGACGCCGGCAGCCCGGACCGAGGATTTGCTGCAGGCGGTTGGGTGGCCGGACAGCCCGACGCCAGTGCTGGTGGTCGGCCACCAGCCTACGCTAGGCCTGACGGCCCAGCGCCTGCTGGCCATGCAAACACCCTGCGCCATCAAGAAGGGAGCCGTATGGTGGCTGCGCCACCGCATCCGCGACGGCGAACCGCAGGTGGTGCTGGTTGCCGTGCAGAATCCGCAGATGCTTTGAGCGCCCCGCCAGAAATCCCGGAACCAGGCGCGAAAACGAAAAGGCCGCTCAGGCGCGATGCGCCAGAGCTTCCGCCATACCGGTGTAACCCGCAGGCGTAAGCGCCAGCAAACGGTCTTTTGCTTCTTGCGGAATGTCCAGCCCCTCAATGAGTGCGTGCAGATCGGTGGCACGCACACGCTTTCCTCGGGTCACTTCCTTGAGTTTTTCATACGCGCCCGGAACGCCGTAGCGGCGCATCACGGTCTGGATCGGCTCGGCCAGTACCTCCCAGGCGCTGTCCAGATCCTCGGCCAGACGTTCTTCATTGAGCTGCAGCTTGGCAAGACCCGTTTGCAGCGACTGATAGGCCAGCACGGCATGCCCCAGCGCCACGCCCATATTGCGCAGCACGGTGGAGTCCGTCAGGTCACGCTGCCAGCGGCTGATGGGCAATTTTTCGCTCAGGTGGCGCAACAGGGCGTTGCTCAAGCCCAGGTTGCCTTCTGCGTTCTCGAAATCGATAGGGTTGACCTTGTGTGGCATGGTGGAAGAGCCAATTTCGCCTTCTTTCAGCCGCTGTTTGAAGTAACCCAGGCTGATGTAGCCCCACACATCGCGCGCCAAGTCGATCAGAATGGTGTTGCTGCGGGCCACTGCGTCAAACAGCTCGGCCATGTAGTCGTGCGGCTCAATCTGGATGCTGTACGGCTGAAACGTAAGGCCAAGCCCCATGGGCTCTGGCGCTTCCACTACGCGACGGCTGAAGGCTTCCCAGTCAATCTCAGGTGCCGCACTCAAATGCGCGTTGTAATTGCCGACTGCGCCATTCATCTTGGCCAGCAGCGGCACGGCAGCGATCTGATCACGCGCCTTTTGCAGCCGCACCAGCACGTTGGCCATTTCCTTGCCGACCGTGGTGGGGCTGGCGGTTTGTCCATGGGTGCGGCTGAGCATGGGAATGGCCGCATATTGCTGCGCCATCACACGCAGACTGGCGCAAATCGTATCCAAGCCGGGCAACACGGTCTGCTCCCGGCAGGCCTTGAGCTGCAGGGCATGGCTGGTGTTGTTAATGTCCTCGCTGGTGCAGGCGAAATGCACGAATTCGGCTGCATTTTGCAATTCAGTGCGGCCGTCGAATTTGCCCCTGATCCAGTATTCCACGGCTTTCACGTCGTGGTTGGTGGTTTTTTCAAACTGCTTGATGGCGCGCGCATCGTCCACCGAAAACCCCTTGACCAGATCCATCAGGAACATGCGCGCACCAGGCGTCAGGGGCTTGAACTGCGCCATGCCCGCATCGCTGAGCGCCATGAACCACGCCACCTCCACCTGCACCCGAAAGCGCATGTAACCAAACTCGCTCATACTGCAGCGTAACGGCTTGAGCTTGCCCGCATAACGCCCATCCAGCGGCGAAACGGCCGTCAGGGGGGTCCATTCAGATTCTGTGTGTTGCATGGCCCTGCATTGTAGGCGGTACGACTAGGCTAGACTGCCAAATTTGCTGACCGTAGCGCCCCATCAGTGCCAGCAACTTGAAAAAGGCTTCTCCGGGCCTATTTTTCCTGAACCGTTTCTTCCTCTTGTTTTCTCACATGACTGTACAAACCCACTCTTTCCAGGCCGAAGTGGCCCAATTGCTGCATCTGGTCACGCATTCGCTCTATTCCAACCCGGACATCTTCCTGCGGGAGTTGATCAGCAACGCTTCCGACGCAGCCGACAAGCTCCGCTTCGAAGCACTCAACACCCCTGCCCTGTACGAAGACCAGCCCACCCTCGACGTGCGCGTATCCTGGGACACGGCGGCCAAAACCATCACCATTGCCGACAGCGGCATTGGCATGAGCGAACAAGAGGCCATTGAGCACCTGGGCACCATCGCCAAGAGCGGTACCAAGGACTTTATGAACAGGCTTACCGGCGACCAAAAAGCCGATGCCCAGTTGATCGGCCAGTTTGGCGTAGGGTTCTATTCAGGCTTCATCGTAGCCGACAAAATTACGGTCGAATCGCGCCGCGCCGGTCTGCCACCCGAGCAGGGCGTGCGCTGGATCAGTGGCGGTGTGGGCGATTTCAAGACAGAAACCATTACCCGGACACAACGCGGCACCAGCATCACGCTGCATCTGCGCGATGACAAGCACGATTACC
>JAGPIR010000074.1 GCA_018054915.1 Allobrachymonas sp. | reverse complement strand
GCCGTGCTGCACCACCACCTGCTCACCGTCAAGCCCATCAGGCCCACTGTGCCAGCGCAGGGCATGAATGTCGTTGATGATGTCGGCGCCCGCATCGAGCACGGCCTGCATCACCTCGGGCTTGTAAGTATCCACCGAAACAGCCACCTTGAAACGCACGGCCTCCCGCACCACAGGAAGCACGCGGCGCAACTCTTCCTCCAGCGGCACTGCTCTAGCACCTGGGCGCGTAGACTCTGCGCCTATGTCCAGAATGGTGGCGCCCTGGCGGATCAGTCCCTCGGCGTGCAACAGGGCGCTGCGCGCATCGGCATGCTGCCCACCGTCCGAAAACGAATCGGGTGTGACATTGACAATCCCCATGATGTGGGGAAATTGCAGGTCCAGCCGAAAACGCCCGGCTTGCCAATGCGTCTGAGACAGTTGCATGGTATGGGGCATGATTTCGTTAAAAACAGATGACGAACAAGCAACAACGCCACTGCCCAAGGAGGGGTGGCGTTGGAATGGATTAATCAGGAAAACGTCCGGGTTTGGGCTTAGCCCGGCGTGGGAGTGGGCTTGGCTTCGGGCAATGCGGGCGGCAGGTTGCTGCCACCACCATCACGCGGTGGCAGGCGTGGCGTCCAATCCTGTGGTGGCTGCGGCTCACGCCCAGCCATGATGTCTTCGACCTGCTCCCGGCCAATGGTTTCCCACTTCATCAGCGCCGTCGTCATGGCCTCCATCTTGTCCCGGTTGTTTTCCAGGATGTTTTGCGCCACGGCATATTGTTCTTCCAGAATGCGGCGGATTTCATTGTCCACTTTCTGCTGGGTGGCCTCGCTGATGCTGGTGGTCTTGGTCACGCTACGCCCCAAGAATACTTCTCCCTCGTTTTCGGCATACACCATCGGCCCCATCTCAGGGCTCATGCCATAACGAGTGACCATGTCACGCGCCGTCTTGGTGGCTCGCTCATAATCATTGGAGGCGCCTGTGGAGATTTTTTTCACGAACAGATCTTCAGCAATACGTCCGCCAAACAGCACGCTGATTTCATTGAGCATCTGGTCGTAATACTGGCTGTAACGGTCTCGCTCGGGCAACTGCCAAGTTACACCCAAGGCACGCCCCCTCGGCATGATCGTGACCTTGTGCACCGGATCGGTTCCAGGCAGCATTTCCGCCACGATGGCGTGACCTGATTCGTGGTAGGCCGTGGCCCGTTTTTCTTCTTCCGACATGATCATGGATCGGCGCTCCGGCCCCATGAAAATCTTATCTTTGGCCTTTTCAAAGTCCTGCATTTCCACCAGGCGCGCATTGCGGCGTGCCGCCATAAGAGCAGCCTCGTTGCACAGGTTGGCCAGGTCCGCCCCGCTCATGCCGGGTGTTCCGCGCGCAATGAGCGACACATTCACGTCCTGCGACACGGGAATCTTGCGCATGTGCACATTCAGGATTTGCTCACGGCCACGAATGTCAGGCAGCGAAACATATACTTGCCGGTCAAAACGGCCGGGACGCAACAGTGCCTGGTCGAGAATGTCTGGACGGTTGGTGGCGGCCACCACGATCACACCCAGATTGGTTTCGAATCCGTCCATTTCAACCAGCATCTGGTTGAGGGTCTGCTCGCGCTCGTCGTTTCCGCCCCCAAGGCCCGCACCACGCTGACGGCCCACGGCATCGATTTCATCAATGAAGATGATGCAGGGAGCATTTTTCTTGGCATTTTCGAACATGTCGCGCACACGCGCAGCGCCAACGCCCACAAACATTTCCACAAAATCGGAACCCGAAATACTGAAGAACGGCACCTTGGCTTCGCCAGCAATGGCCTTGGCCAACAGGGTCTTGCCGGTTCCAGGCGGGCCCACCAGCAGCAAACCGCGTGGTATGCGGCCACCCAGCTTCTGGAATTTCTGGGGATCTCTTAGGAAATCAACTACTTCCTTGACTTCTTCCTTGGCCTCGTCGGCACCCGCCACATCGGAGAAGGTGATCTGGTTGTTGTTCTCGTCCACCATGCGCGCCTTGCTTTTGCCAAAGCTGAAGGCGCCACCTTTGCCACCCCCTTGCATCTGGCGCATGAAATAAAGAAACACTACCATGATGAGCAGGATCGGCCCGTAATTGAGCAGGATAGCCAGCAGCAGCGACCCCTCCTCACGTGGCTTGACACTGAACTTGACGTCCGACTTGATCAGGTCGCCAATCAGCCCCTGATCCATGCTCGTGGCTATGGTGCGGACAGCCTTGTCGTCTACCGTTGTAGCGGTAATTTCGGCACTGCGTCCGGTACCTTCCTGGATGGTGGCCTTCTTGATCTTGCGGTCGTTGACCTGGGCGATGAATTCGGAATAGTCCAGCGTCGTCACATTGGCCGTTTCACGCCCTTCAAAATGCTTGAAGAGGGTGAACATGACCATGAAAATCACGAGCCATACCGCAATTTTGGGAAACCATTGTTTATTCAAGGAGCGCTCCGATCAACAAGGATCTGGAAAAAAAGTGGCAATCGTATCGAAAGATGGGGGCCATTCTAAAGGTTTCAAGGAATTCCAGCAGTTTCCGCCGGACATTCTCCATGGTGGGCAATAGCCCAATCAGAGTACCTGCCGGACTCTCATGCAGCGCCTATGGTGGCTTATTTCTGGTTAGGGTGTTTCAGCTTCATTCCAACCAGGAACGTTTCTGACGATTTATCACGCGAAGCCTTGGGCTTAATCGGCCGGACAGTTACAAAATACTGCCTGAACAATTCCACCAGCTGGCTATAGCCACTGCCGTGAAACATCTTGACCACCAGCGCCCCTTCAGGTTTCATGTGCTGCTGCGCAAATTCCACTGCAAGCTCAATCAGATGCGCCACACGCGCTGAATCGGCTGACTCCACGCCTGACAGGTTAGGAGCCATGTCCGAGACGACCACATCGGCTTTCTTGCCCTGTAAAAAGCTTTGCAACTTCTGCAAGACGGTTTCTTCCCGGAAATCACCCTGCAGGAACTGCACCCCCTCAACGGGCTCCATCGGCAGGATGTCCAGTGCGATAATGCGTCCATTGAGTGCGCCTGTCGCCGCTCCTTGCGGGGCAAGTTTGCGCCGCAGATACTGGCTCCAGGCCCCTGGTGCGCTGCCCAAGTCCACCACGGTCTGGCCAGGCCGGATCAGGTGCAATGCTTCGTCAATTTCCTTGAGTTTGTAGGCAGCGCGGGCACGGTAACCCTCTTTCTGCGCAAGCTTTACATAGGGATCGTTGACGTGGTCATTGAGCCACGCCTTGTTGACTTTTTTGCTTTTGGTCTTGATTTTCATCGATTGTTTCTATCCACATACCCATCCATGCCCCAGATTGTATTGACTCCCGCTGAACGCAAGGTGCATCGCGCCGCAGCCCATCATCTTGATCCCGTCGTCATGATCGGCGCCGACGGCCTGACCGATGCCGTGCTGCACGAGGCGAATGCTGCGCTCAATGCCCATGGCCTCATCAAGGTGCGCGTAGCCGAAGACGACCGCACCGCCCGAGAGCTGACGTTCCAATCCATGGTTGAGCAGCTTGACGCCGCCCCCATCCAGCACATCGGGAAACTGCTCGTGCTCTGGCGCCCCTTGCCCGAAAAAATCAAGTCTGCCAACGAAGACCGCAAACCCGGCCCACGTGAAGTCAAGGTTCTCAAGTACAGCAAGCGTGGCGGACAACGCCCCGAGGTGCGCATGGTGCGCGTGCTGGGCAATGAACGGATTACGCCCAGCGGCAAAGTCAAGCGTGCACGGCCGAAGAAAATTTCAAACAAAAAACAACAATCTGACTGATCCACGTTCTCACACACTACCATGCCGTCTTCGACCGCCGTTTCCGCGGCCACCTCTGCCTCTGCCACCTCTGATACCGCTCAGCGCAACATCCTGTGCATGAAATGGGGCGTCAAATACGGGCCGGAATATGTCAACCGTCTCTACGGCATGGTGCACCGGAACCTGCAGGGTCCTTTCCGTTTCATCTGCCTCACCGACAAGGCCGACGGTATCCGCAGTGAAGTGGAGTGCTTTCCCATTCCTGCATTGGCCTTACCAGCGGGCATTCCGGAACGCGGCTGGAACAAACTCACCACGTTCAGCGCTGATTTGTGCGACAAGTACGGCCTGCAAGGCTCGGTGCTGTTTCTGGATGTGGATGTGGTCATCACCGGCGCGCTGGACGATTTTTTCACCTATCCCGGCAGCTTTCTCATCATTCACGATTACAAGCGCCCCAGGCGCATCACCGGCAATTCATCGGTGTACCGCTTCGAGGCGGGCGCACATCCGGATGTGCTCGATTATTTTCGCGCCCACTTCGCAGAAATCCGTCAGCAGTTCCGCAACGAGCAGGCCTACCTGTCGGATTTTCTGCATCGGCAAGGCAAACTTGCCTATTGGCCCAAGGACTGGTGCCCGAGCTTCAAGTACCACTGCATTCCGTCGTGGCCCACCAATTTCTGGAAACCTCCATTTGTTCCAGCCGGTGCACGCATTGTGATCTTCCACGGCGAATGCAATCCACCCGACGCCTTGGCCGGGCGGCGTAACCGGCGGTTGCGCCACATCGAACCCGCCGCCTGGGTGGCCGACCATTGGCGCGAGTGACGGAATCAGCTCCCTGCTGCAACACCGCGATTGCGCAGGCCAGCCCGCTGCTCAATGGCCTTGATCCGGTCTGCAACGCTGATACTCGGTTGCTCATCCTTGGGAGTTTTCCTGGCATTCGTTCGCTGCAGATGCAGCAGTACTACGCCCATCCGCACAACCAGTTCTGGCAAATTCTGGGCTTGTTGTGGCATGTTGACCTGCCCGACCAACCTTATCCCGCACGTTGCGCCGCAGCCCTTCAGCGCGGACTGGGCATCTGGGACGTTTACGCCAGTTGCCACCGGCAAGGAAGTCTCGATAGTTCCATTTGCAACCCAACGGTCAATGATTTTGCGGCACTCGCCAAACGGTGTGTGCATCTGCAGGCCATTGCCCACAACGGCGGAGAAAGCTGGCGCCATCACCGGCACACAGCCGCCTTGGGTCTGCCCGTGCACAAATTGCCTTCGACGAGCCCCGCCAACGCAAGCTGGAGCCTGGAGCGCAAACTCAGCGCATGGCGCGAAATACTGATGCAATACGGCTTGTGCAAATGACCCGCACACCCGCCTCGATGAAACGGGAAAAACCGGTGATCCAGACCATTACTCCCGGCTCGCGGACCGGTTCCTGGAATCAGTTTCCGGACGCAGCTGCCGCATCGGCTCGATAGCGGCTGTATTTCTGCAACATCTGCACCATCTGACCATAGATCTTGGGGCTGGCGGCCAGACATTCGCCCGCATGCAAAAAATCTGCTTCGCCGGTAAAGTTGCCCACCAGACCGCCCGCTTCCTGCACCAGCAGACTGCCTGCGGCCACATCCCATGGCTGCAATCCGGTTTCAAAAAAACCATCGCTGAAGCCTGCGGCCACATAGGCCAGATCAAGCGCAGCCGAACCGGGCCGGCGTACCCCCGCTGTGCTGCGCATCATGTCCATGAACATCTTCATGAACTGTTCATGATCCTGTCCGGGACGGTAAGGAAAACCAGTGGCGATCAGGCAATCAGCCATGCGCACGCGCTTGCTCACACGGATGCGGCGCTCATTCAGAAAAGCACCACGACCACGCGTAGCAGTGAACAAATCATTGCGAGACGGATCGTAAATGACCGCTTGCTCCATCCTGCCACGGACTTGCAGCGCAATGCTCACACAATAAACGGGAAACCCATGAATGAAATTGGTGGTGCCATCGAGCGGATCGATGACCCAAACATGGTCGCTGCCCTGGTTGCCGCGCTCACAGCCCGATTCTTCGGCCAGAATGCCGTGTTGCGGATAGGCTGTCAGCAGCGTGTTGATAATGACCTGCTCAGCCGCATGGTCCACTTCTGTCACGAAATCATTGGACTGCTTCTGCGAGACACGCACAGCCTCAATGTCGAGGGAGGCCCGGTTGATGATGGCGCCGGCGGCGCGGGCGGCCTTGATGGCCACATTAAGCATAGGGTGCAGGGAAGCAGTCATAACAGGTCAGTAAGAACCAAAAGGTAGCGGAGCGATGCCGCAATGGGTTGCTGATTCTAAGCGACAAGACCCGGTTTGTCAGCATGTCCCGCCAAAGCGTCTTCGTTTCAGAAAAGACAAGCACCGATGCGTTCAAGGCGCGCCGATTGGCAGCCTTTCCCCCGTTTTGCTATCGAATATTACCTGTTGCGTCTTTCCGCTGGAACCAGGAAAACCATCAAAAACGGCGCGCACCAAATAGGGCATGACCACCGGCAACGCCAATGGCCGGCCCGTATACGAAGCGCTGGCGTCATAAACTGCAGGGGCTGCAGCATGCGGCATGGTCGATTGCCCCCGGTCAGCGATACGCAGGCGCAAGCGGTAATGCTGAACGGGACGCATCACTGTCCTGGTGCCCCAATCCGACATGCTGCCGTAATAGTCACCCCAGGGGGCATACGCAAACGGCCCGTAGCTCCAGTG
>JAGPIR010000073.1 GCA_018054915.1 Allobrachymonas sp. | reverse complement strand
ATTTGCGGCAAATCACGACTCATCGGCAGTCGACTTGGGGCCACTGTCATGGGTAGTGGGTTCCCTGCGTGAAACCCTCGATGGCGTTAGCGGCCAGCTCATCCAGTTCAGCAGTGCAATTGCGGCCGCCAGCGGCCACCACCTGAGCACGCTAGACACCACGCCCTTGCGGTTGGCCGCCCAAGGCCTGCATGAGGCTGCCGGGGCTCTGGATCTGATAGAACGCCCAGCCGCCGCCCAGATGGTAGGGGCCATGGAACACAGTGTCCGGCTTTTTGTCGAAAGCCCCGAGTTGTGCACGCCCGATGCTGCCCGGCTGGTTGCGCAGGCCGGCTCCTCAGTGATCGACTATCTGGCAAGCGTTCTCGGGGGACGTCCGGATTACTCCGTCGGACTGTTTCCCATTTATCGCGAAGTCGCTGAACTGGCAAGGCTGGACCGCATTCACCCGGCGGACTTGTGGCACCACACCTGGCAGTGGCTGGAAACGGATGACTGCGCCCCTGCGCAGACCATACCTCTCCCGGAAAATACCCCTCTTTTTCTCGAATGCGTGCTGCAATTGTTCCGCAGTGGTGGCAAGCAAGGCGCGCCTGAGCTGGCCGCGCACACTCGAAAGGCCTGGCAAGACAGCCTCCATCCCAGGGAAAGGATTTTCTGGCAGATGGCCACGGGTTTTCTGCAAATCCTGTCGACACAGGCGCTGCCATTCGATGACCCGGTCAAGCGCCTGTTGTCACGCACGGCTGTCCAGTACGACTTGCTGCAACAAGGCGCCAGTGAAGTGTCGCAACGGCTGACACACGACCTTCTGTTTTTCATCGCGTTGGGCAGCAAAACAGCCAGTCAAGACCCAGCCCAATCCGCAACACCGCTTGCAGCCGCAATTGTGCGGCGCTACGGACTCGACCTTGCCTCGGTATGTGCCTATGACACCCTGATTTACGGCAATGCCGGCCCGGCAGAACGCAAACAATTGCACGAAGCTCTTTCTGCCTTCAAGGAACTGTGGTCCGATGTTTGCGCGGGCGATGTGCACAAAATAAACGCCCTGGCCGAGCAAGTCACCCGCATGATCCACGGCATGGAAACGGTGTGGCCCAGCGCCCGCCAGTTGCCCGATACCCTGCATGGGGTCATCCGCAACATCCAGCAGACCGGACAAGCGCCACGCCCCGACCTGGCCATGGAACTTGCTACGGCCGTGCTCTTCCTGGAGGCGGCCGCACAAGAACACCAGCACGACGACCAGGAATTCATCGTGCGCACGGACCTTCTGGCGCAGCGGCTGGCGGCCGCGCTCAACGGCATACAGGCGGCACCTTTGACCGGCTGGATGGAGGCTCTGTATGCCCGCATCAGTGACCGTGACAGTCTTGGACAGGTCGTCACCGAATCACGCAGCGCCATGGGCGAAGTGGAACGGGCGCTGGACGATTTTTTCCGCCATCCGCAAAAAACGGAGCAGGCCCGCGCGTCCATCGCCAAACTTGAAACAATTGCCAGTATTTTGATGATGCTCAACTGTGAAGAGGCTGGCGCCGCCGTCTCGGCAATGACCCGGCAGGTGCAGCAGCTGGTGGAAGCATCGGAGCAGACGGGTGCCATCGATGATGCAAAAAGCCGGGCCAATGTGCTGCGGCTCGGCAACAGCCTGGGCGCGCTGGCTTTCATGTTCGACATGATCGGCTACCAGCCCGATCGGGCACGCACGCAGTTTCATTTTGATGCCGCGAACCAGGAACTGGTGCACACACCTTCCCAGCCAGGCTTTTCGCCAGCGCCGACTGGCCCGTTCAGTGAGACCACACCCCTTTTCTCCCCTTCGCCGAACCAGTCGCTTGTTCCGGCCCTTGACAACTTGGTAAGCGCCCAGACCTCCGGCGGTTTATCTCCTGCCGACGCCGCCCGGCAACTGGACAGCGTCATCCAGCAGGCCGAGCTTGCAGGACAGCCTGGTCTGGCCCAACAGGCCCGACAAGCGCTCTCCAGCGTCCAAACAGCAGCAGCAGCCGGTGATTCCGAGGGACTTGCACAAGCCATCTCGGTACTGGCGCCTGTGGCTGAACAGCCGGTTGACTCCATCTGCGACACACCCATCGAAGAGGAAGACCTGCGGGACATTTTCCTGGAAGAAGCCGCCGAAGTCATCGACAAGGCACGCACCGCCATCAACGCCCTAGAGGCTGACAGAGCCAACACCGAGCCATTAACCAATCTGCGCCGCGCCTTCCATACCCTCAAGGGCAGCGGCCGGATGGTCGGGCTGGCCTCTTTCGGCGAAGCCGCCTGGGCAATGGAGCGCCTGCTCAATGGCTGGCTGGCAGACGGCAAACCCGCCACCCCTGCCCTGCTGCAATTGGCAGCCGCCGCGCTGGATGCGCTGGCGCTGTGGCGCGAATCCATCGCCCGCCAAGAGCCGTCTCCCTGGCATCACGCATGTTTCGCCCAATCTGCGGCCGAGCTGCAACAGCATGGCCTTTTCGCGCCTTTCGCCGCGACCCAGGCCGTTTCCCCGGCAGATGATCAGGTGGTCACTCCGGCCGCCCAAGAATCTGTGGCCGGTGATGCTTCCAGAACGCGGCTTGATGCGTTGTTTGCTCCAGAAACCAAAACAACGCCAGCTGATGACCCCGAACAAACTCCCGAGCCCCCCCTGTTTTCCGACGATCTCCCACAGGCTCCGGTAACGTCGCAATCCTGCCTGGCCGCCTCGGACAGCACAGCACCTCTGCTGCTTGCACCCGGTGTTGTAGCTGCAGCACCTGCTCAGGAGTTTGCCGCTGCGCATGTCACGTTCACTTTTGACACGCAGGAGACAAACGGCGAAGAGCAACCGTCACTGCCTGCGAAACCCACACAGTGGGCACAAACAGGCGCAGACGAAGGCCTCGCGTCCGCCAGACCAGCCGTTTCCTGCAATGACACAGCGCCTTCGCAGCCGGAAACCGGAAACACCGCATGGTCAGCACCAAAGAGCACGCCTGAACAGGGATGGGCACTGCCTTCAGGGGCCTTTGCACCAGCAGAACCGGACCATCCGTCCCCTGCGCAGGCGCAGACACCGATGAGCCCTTCCCTGGCGGGCATTCTGGTCAATATCGCACCCCAGCTGGCCGTTCTGCACGACATGGTGGAAGGACTGCACGAAGATGACATCAAGCGCATCAGCGACGTGCGCATCCCTCTGGCTTTGTTCAACACCTATCTCAACGAGGCAGACACCTGGTCGCGCCAACTGGTGCAGGAGCTGGGCGAATGGGCGCTGGATAGCCGTGCGCCCATTCCCGAATCCTGCGGCCATCTGGCCCACTCCCTTGCAGGAAGCTCTGCAACAGTAGGCATAGGCGGATTGGCATCAATGGCGCGCGGCATCGAGCATGCACTTGACCATATCGCCCGCCGCACACCCCATCCCGGTGAAGCGGACATTCTGCTGCATGCGGCCGAGACGGTGCGCCAGGGATTGCACCAGTTCGCAGCTGGCCTGCAACGTCCTGCAGACATGGCCTTGCTTGGAAAGCTCGCAGCCATTGTCGACAACGCGCCGCCACAAACAGCCAGCGCCTCCCATGCATCATCTGCCCTTGAACATGGACATGGTTTGTTGCCCGGCGCAGAAAAAAAAACCGCTGAAAATCCATCCTTGTCCATCGCCCTGACGGATCCAGTCCGCCAAGCAGCCGATGTCGAACCAGATGCTGCGGGCTCTTCTGCGAAGACGACGGGAGGAGAAGACGGCACTTCTGGGCCGCTCGAACCTGTATCCCCCACCCGCCCTGCGGGATCGGTCCGGATTGACGCCCCACCCGCATCCACTACCAACACGGATGGGAACGACGCTCTAGATCCCGAATTGTTCGCCATTTTCCGTGAAGAAGCACAAGCACTGATCCCGCAATTGAATGCCGTCGTGCGGCAATGGTCGGCACGGCCGGACAATGAAGGCGCACGCCAAAAAACCTTGCGGCTGCTCCACACCCTCAAGGGCGGTGCACGCCTGGCTGGCGCCATGCGGCTGGGCGCCATGGCTCATGAAATGGAGTCGGCCATCAGCGAAATCGGGCGGGCCGGCAACAATGTCCTGTCCGGGGAGATGCTGGAGTCCCTGCAAATCAGGCTGGATGACATCGACAGACTCTTCACCCTGCTGTTGCAAGAGGGTCACCCCTCCGAAATTTCAACGCATGGCCCGCCAGCTTCAACAGAAGCCATATTCTGTGACAGTCCGCCCGCATCTCCCGGCTCTGCTGCTGCGGGTCTTGCAGAAAATACCGCAGTATTGCCAGGCATGACCGGTTTGCCAGCGCAACACACGAGTCAACCCCTGGTACGGGTCCGGTCAAACATTCTCGACCGCATGCTGGGGCGCACCGGCGAAATCATGACGAGCCGCGCCCGGCTTGAAACCGAAGTGCAACAGTTGCGCCAGGCCATGGAAGAAATGGATGGCAGTCTGGACCGGCTGCGTATCCAGTTGCGCGACATGGAACTGCAGGCAGAAAGCCAAATGCAGTCCCGCATGGCACAGTCTGCCGATTCGCACGTCCACTTCGATCCGCTCGAATTTGACCGCTTCACCCGCGTGCAGGAACTCACGCGAATGATGGCTGAGTCGGTCAGTGACGTTGCATCCGTGCGGCGCAGCATGGCCCTCGCCCTGCAATCCTCGGAGGACAACCTGGTGTCACAGACGCGCCAGGCACGCGAACTGCAAGGCGACCTGTTGCACACGCGCATGGTGGAATTCGACAGCCTTTCCGATCGCCTGTATCGCGTGGTACGCCAGGCAGCCCGGGAAGAAAGCAAGCAGGTCTCGCTGGACATCATCGGCGGCCAAACCGAAATGGATCGGTCAATCATTGATCGCATCGCAGCTTCCTTTGAACACCTGTTGCGCAACGCCGTGGTTCACGGCATTGAATCCGCCCAGCAACGCGCACAAATGGGCAAAGATCCTGTCGGCCGCATCAACATCCGCCTGCACCAGGAAGGCGGCGATGTAATCATTTCAGTGCGTGATGACGGCCGCGGGCTCGATCTTCAGTGCATCCGCGACAAAGCCACTGCCGAAAACCTGCTGCAGACCGGCTCGACTGTCAGCGATGAGGAAACTGCGCAACTGATATTCCGCAGCGGCATAAGCACCGCTGACACCATTACGCCCCTGGCAGGCAGGGGCGTGGGGCTGGATGTGGTGCGAACGGAAATCAACGCGCTTGGCGGACGCATCGAACTCCAGAACCATCCGCATGCCGGCGCTGAATTCACGCTGGTCCTGCCTCTGACGACCGCAGTGACGCAAGTGGTGGAGCTGCAAGCTGGCGATCTGCATTTCGGCGTCCCGTCCAACCTCGTTGAATCGGTGCAGCGGACATCCGCAAAGGAAATCGAGCGCGCCTACAACACGCAGGTCTTTGCCATCAACGGCGAATATCTTCCCTTCTACTGGGGCGGCGCCATGCTGCAATCCTCCCGGCGCAGCAGCGACATGACAGCAAAGCACCAGGTTGTGATTGTGTTGCGAAGCGCGGCCCAACGCATGGTCATGCACGTCGATACCGTGCTTGGCAATCACGAAGTCGTGGTCAAGAACATCGGCCCCCAGCTGTCGCGCATGCCCGGCCTCTGCGGCATCACCATCCTGCCCAATGGCTTGCTGCTCTTCATTTACAACCCGGTCGCGCTTTCTTTCCTGTACGAAGAACAGATCCGTTCGTTCAGCTCCGATCGCGCCGATCCCGCCACGCTTGGAGGAGACGTGGCAAATGCCTCCTGCGCAGCAGATTCTGCAGCTTCTGAGCCGCTGGTGCTGGTGGTGGACGACTCCATCACCGTGCGCCGGGTCACCGAGCGTTTGCTCAGACGCGAAGGCTATCGCGTCGCGCTGGCGGCCGACGGCATGGCAGCGCTGCGCGAACTGGCCGCCGAAAAGCCGGCCATCGTGCTGTCTGACATCGAAATGCCACAAATGGACGGCTTTGACCTCTTGCGCAACATCCGCAACGACCCAAACTGCGGGGATCTTCCAGTGATCATGATCACTTCACGGACCGCCGACAAGCACCGTGAACATGCGCTAGAGCTAGGAGCAAACGATTTCCTGGGCAAGCCTTACCAGGAAGGACAACTGTTGGAACTGGTTCGTCAATACGTCCGTTCTTGCACATCCGCCTCTGGCGCATAGACACCTCCTGCGGATAGCTGCCGTGGTAGCCCCCGTAAGGAGTGCCGGCTTTCGTCAGCCTTCCTGAAAACGGCACAAGGCGCCACCAGGGGATACCGGCGGCGCCTGCTTCGATTTATCCCCGGAGTCTACAATCCCCGCATGGTTTCATCCGTTGATTCACCCGTCCTAAATTGGTCAGGGCATTTCCTCATCGCCATGCCGGGCATGGAGGATCCCGGATTTGCCCGCAGCGTTGTCTACATCTGCGAGCACACCGAACGCGGCGCCCTGGGGTTGTGCGTCAACAAGCCGCTGGGGCTCACGTTCTCCGAACTGTTCGAGCAGATCAAACTGCCACTCAAGCGCAACGATCTGC
>JAGPIR010000072.1 GCA_018054915.1 Allobrachymonas sp. | reverse complement strand
CTGGTCAACGGCGCCTTGCTGGCGGAGCGCACCGGCATTGCCGTGGCGTGTGACTTCCGCAGCCGCGACGTAGCGGCAGGCGGCCAGGGCGCGCCCTTGGTGCCGGCCTTTCATGCCGCGCTGTGGGGCGCCGAAGCAACCGGTTTGGCCGTGCTCAACCTGGGTGGAATGGCCAATCTCACGCTGTTGCAGCCAGGCCGGGCCGTTGTGGGTTTTGATTGCGGCCCCGCAAACGTGCTGCTCGACCACTGGTGCGTCCGGCATACCGGCCAACCGTATGATGCCGACGGCGCCTGGGCCGCGCAAGGCACAGTGCATGCGAGCCTGCTGCAGCAACTGCTGGCCGATCCCTACATTGGACAGGAGCCGCCCAAAAGCACGGGGCGCGACCACTTCTGCGACGAATGGTTGCAGCGTCAATTGCATGCGCATACGGCGTTGCCCCCCGCAGACGTACAGGCCACGCTGACGGCTTTCACCGTGCAGGCCGCAACACTGCACCTGCGGCGCCATGCCCCTGCCGTGCACCGGTTGCTGGTGTGCGGAGGGGGTGTGCGCAACACGCACCTGATGCAGGGTCTGGCGGCCGCACTGCCCGAAGTGGCGGTGACGTCCACGAGCCAGTTCGGCATCGACCCCCAGGCCGTGGAAGCCGCCGCCTTCGCCTGGCTGGCGAGCAAGACGCTGCGGCGGGAACCTGTGGACTGGCGCAGCGTGACTGGCACGGGCGCCGCCCATGTTCCAGGTTGCCTGTATGCCGCGGCTTACTGAGCGGCGGCGCTGGCGGTTTGTGACGCGGGCGTGGAAGAAGATGCTGGCGCCGGTTCGCTCCAGCCGCCACCCAGCGCCTTGTACAACTCCACCTGGTTGAGGCGCTCCAGCAAACGGGTCTGCGTCAGCGCCTGCTCGGATGCAAACAGGGCGCGCTGGGCATCGAGCAGATACAGGTAGCTGGCAATGCCGTTGCGGTAGCGCAAATCAGCCAGGCGGTAGCTTTCGCGATTGGCCGTGGCCTGCGCTTCCAATGCAGCCAGCTGCTCGCCCAGGGTCGCGCGACCCGCCAAGGCATCGGCCACTTCACGGAAGGCGGTCTGGATGGCCTTTTCGTATTGCGCCACGGCAATGTCACGCCCGGCCTTGGAGGCATCGAGCGTGGCGATGTTGCGCCCCATATCGAAAATCGGCAGGCTGATTTGCGGCAGGAATGACCAGACGCGCAGGGTGCCGCTGCCGAACAGATCATCCAGTTCATGGCTGGAGCGCCCAAACATGCCGGTGAGCGTAATGCGCGGGAAGAAGTTGGCCCGCGCCGCACCGATGTTGGCGTTGGCTGCCACCAATTGCTGTTCAGCCGCACGGATGTCCGGACGGCGCAACAGGACCCCGGAAGGAAGCCCCACATGCACGCTGGCAAAGCGAGAAAGCGTATTGCCGATCGGCGTGACCGGCGTGGATTGGGTCGCATCGTTGCTCGGCCGGTCCACCGCCACCGAAGGCACCGGCGGCAGCAGGTTCTCAGGAAGGGTCTGGCCCACAAGCAACGTCAGCGCATTGATGTCCTGGGCGCGCATGCGGCGCTGCTGCGCCACGGCCGCTTTGGCTGCGGCGGTGAGTGATTCGGCCTGACGCATATCGAGCGCCGAAGAGGCCCCCACGTCCATGCGCAGCTTGGTCAATGAAAGGGACTGCTCGCGCGTGGCAAGCGTGCGCTCGGCCAGCGCCAGCAGCTCGCTGTTGGCCTGCAAGCTCAACCAGGTGCTGGAAACGGCGCCAATCATGCTGATCTGCGCGGCTTTACGGGCCTCTTCTGTCGCCAGATAGCGGGACAGCGCACTCTGGCTCAGAGAACGCACACGGCCGAAAAAGTCTAGCTCCCAGGCGTTGATGCCCAGGGCGGCCGAATAATTGCTGGCCACCGAACCCGGCGTTGAAGTCGTATTCGGCACAGAGCGCGATCCGCTGAGCGATGCACCCACCGTAGGGCCGAGATCGGCACGATTGATGCGGTACTGCGCCTGCGCCTGCTCAATGTTCTTGACGGCAATGCGCAAGTCACGGTTGTTTTCGAGCGTGAGCGCAATGACCGCGCGCAGGCGCTCATCCAGCACAAACTCCTGCCAGGGAAGATCCGGTGCAGCGGCGGCTGCCGCCACCTGGAGAGCGGCGCCATCGGCACTGCTGCCCTGTGGCCATTGCGGCGCCACGGGCGCGGCCGGGCGCTCATAGGCCGGAATCATGCTACAGCCCGAAAGCGCCGCAGCCATCGCAGCTGCCACCACCGCACGCCTCGCGCGCGGCGCCTCCAAAGGCTGTGAAAGATGTGCAATGAACTGACTCATGATGCGGAAATCTCCTTATGGCTGTCATTGCCCAATACATCTGGCCCAGCGTCCGCGCCGTCTTTTTTCTTGCCCTTGAACAGGGTACGAACCACCAGATAGAACACCGGCACCAGCAGGAACAACAGAACCGTGCCAATAATCATGCCCCAAATCACGCCCGTGCCTACGGCACGCTGGCTGGCCGAGCTGGCCCCCGAGGCAAAGTACATGGGCAGCACGCCCAGAATGAAGCTCAGAGCCGTCATGAGCACCGCGCGCACACGCGATTGCGCGGCTTGCAAGGCGGCATTGAACAGGCTCATGCCTTTTTCTTCCAGCTCCTTGGCAAATTCCACGATCAGAATGGCGTTTTTGGCCGACAGCGCCATCACGGTAATCAAACCGATCTGAAAGTACACGTCGTTGCTCATGCCGCGCAAAAGCACACCCAGCACCACGCCAAACACGCCGAGCGGCACCACCAGAATGACCGACAGCGGAATGCTCCAGCTCTCGTACAAGGCGGCCAGACACAGGAAGATGGCCAAAATCGCAATGCCGTACATCATCATGGAAGAGTCACCGGATTTTTTCTCGTCCAGCGACAGGCCCGTCCATTCAAAGCCGAAACCATCTGGCAGGTCTGCCGCCAAACGTTCCATTTCGGCCATGGCCTCGCCCGTGCTGCGCCCGGGTACGGCCTCGCCCGTAATGCTCATGGAAGGGTAGCCGTTGTAGCGTTGCAGCTGCATGGCCCCGGTAATCCAGCGGGTGCTAACCATGGTAGATAGCGGCACCAACTGACCGTTGTTGTTGGGCACTTTCAGACGTAACACATCTTCGGGCTGCATGCGGCGCGCGGCTTCAGCCTGCACGGTCACGCGCTGCATATAACCCGCGTTCGGAAAGTCATTGACGTAGCTCGACCCCAATGCCGTAGCCAGCGTGCTGGCAACGGAGACCATGCTCACGTTCTGGGCGGCTACTGCATCCCTGTCAATAATGATTTGCCACTGCGGCGCATCTTCCACGCCGTCTGCACGCACGCCGGTCAGCACAGGGCTTTGCATGGCTGCGCCCAACAACTGATTGCGCGCGGCCAGCAGGGCATCATGCCCCGCGCCGCTGCGGTCTTGCAGACGGAAAGAGAACCCGCTGGACGTACCCAGCTCGGGGATGGCGGGTTCTTGCAGGGCCATAACAAAACCGTCGCGAATCTGACCAAACGCCCCAAAAGCACGCCCCACCACCGAGGTCGCGTCGCTGCCAGGCTTCTTGCGCTCGCTCCAGTCTTTGAGCGAAATGAAGCCCATACCCATGTTCTGCCCCTCCCCCATGAAGCTGAAGCCCTGGATGGTCACGACGCTGTCAACCTCGGGCTGCTGCAACAGGTATTGCTCGGCCTGCTCCAGCACGGCCACGGTACGGTCGCGCGTGGCACCCGGCGGCAGTTGCGCCATGATCATCATGGAGCCTTGGTCTTCCGTCGGCAGGAAGGATGTAGGCAAACGGGTATAAATCAGCGCCGCACCGGCAACGATGGCGCCGTACACGCCCAACATCACCACCGTGCGCTTGAGCAGCTTGCCCAGCAGGCCTTCATAGGCCTTGGTGCCGCTCCCCAAACCACGGTTGAACCAGTTGAAGAAGGGGCCGAAGAAGCCGGTTTTCTTATCATGCGCATGCCCCTTGGGAATGGGCTTGAGCATGGTAGCGCACAGCGCGGGGGTCAGTGTGAGCGCAAAGAAGCCCGAGAAGCCGATGGATACCGCCATCACGATGGAGAACTGGCGGTAAATATTGCCTGTGGTGCCGCTGAAGAAAGTCAACGGCACAAACACGGCAATCACGATCATCGTCATGCCCACAATGGCGCCCGAAATCTGCTCCATGGCCTTGATAGTGGCTTCTTTGGGTGACAGGCCGTCGCGCGCCATGATGGTTTCGACGTTCTCGACCACCACAATGGCATCATCCACCACGGTACCAATGGCCAGCACCATGGCAAACATCGACAGGATGTTGATGGACACCCCGAACATTTGCATGGCCACAAAAGTGCCCACCAGCGAAATGGGCACCACAATACTCGGAATCGCCGTGTACCGCCAGTTCTGCAAAAAGACGAACATCACGATAAACACCAACACCATGGCCTCCAGCAGTGTCTGCACCACCTGCTGGATGGAAACCGACACGAATTTGGAACTGTCATACGGCGCGGACCACTCCACCCCACTGGGCAGATAGGGCTCCATCTCGGTCAGACGCGCCTTGATGGCGGTGGCCGTATCCAGCGCATTGGCGCTGGAGTTGAGCTGAATGCCCACCACCGCGCCCGGCTCGCCATTGATACGAGCCGACTGGCTGTACGACTCTGCGCCCAATTCCACACGCGCCACATCGCGCATGCGCACGGTCGAGCCGTCTGCACGCGCAGTGAGCACGATATTCTCGAACTCTTCCACTTTGGTGAGCTGGCCGGACACGCTGATGGTCGCCGTCATGGTTTGGCCGCTCACATTGGGCGTGTCGCCCAAGGCACCTGCTGAAATTTGCAGGTTCTGCGCGCTGATAGCGCCCGTCACGCTGGACATGGACAAACCATAGCCCTCGAGCTTGGCTGGATCCACCCAAATGCGCATGGCGCGCCCCGAACCGAACAGTTGCGCGCTACCTACACCGGCCACGCGTTGCAACTCGGGCAGAACGTTGCGGGTCACATAGTCAGCCACATCATCGCTGCTGAAGCTCGGATTGGTGCTGCGAAACGCCACCGCCATCAAAAAATTGGCGTTGGCGCGTTGCACCTGTACGCCAATCTGCTTGACCATATCCGGCAGGCGCGGCTCTACACGCGCCAAGCGGTTTTGCACGTCCACCAGCGCCAGACGCTCGTCGGTGCCCGGCTCGAAGGTCAGGGTCACTGTGCCGCTACCCACGGCCAGCGCCGAAGACGACATGTACATCAGCCCATCCACACCGTTCATTTCGCGCTCAATCAGCGAGTTGACGGTTTCGTCGATGGTGGCGGCATCCGCCCCGGGGTAAGAAGCCGTCACGTTGATGGTGGGCGGCGCTACCGATGGATAGGCCGCCACCGGCAACAGCCGCATGGAAATAACACCTACCAGGACGATGAAGATGGCCACCACCCAGGCAAAAATCGGTCGATGAATAAAAAACTTGGCCATGATTGATCAGGCTCCCGCTTATTGCGCCGCAGCGGCAGATGCGGTAGCAGATGCCGCAGTTGTCGGCGCAGGCACTGCCGATGTGGCTGCAGCAGGAGCAGCTGGCCGCGCCGCTGCCGGTTTGGCTCCGGCAGGCACAGGGGTGACCTTCGTCACGCCTGGATGCAGCCGGGTAAAGCCTTCCACAATCACTTTTTCACCGGCCTGCAAGCCCTCCAGCACCACCCAGTTGTTGCCCTGGGCCTGCCCGATCTTGATGGGGCGTGGCTGGAAGCTGCCATCAGCCCCCACCACCAGCGCCACATCGCCCTGGGTGCTACGAGTAACAGCTTGCTGCGGCAACAGAATGGCGTTGTCGGCCTGTGCCTGATGCAGGCGCACACGCACATACATGCCCGGCAGCAGAAGCTGCTCGGGGTTGGGCACTTCGGCGCGCAAAGTAACCTGGCCGGTGCCTTCATCCACCGTCAAATCGGTAAACAGCAGGCGGCCACTGTGGGCGTAGGTTTCACCGTTTTCGAGAATCACGTCCACCTTGGCCGACTCATTGCCTTCGGCGGTGGCCAATTGGCCGGAACGCAAGGCCTGGCGCATTTGCAGCACTTCGTTGGCCGACTGGCTGAGGTTGATATAGAGCGGGTTGATTTGCTGAATGGTGGCAAGGTGCGTCACATCCCCCTGCCCGACCAGCGCGCCTTCTGTCACCAACGCACGGCCAATGCGGCCAGAAATGGGCGCTGTGACGTTGGCGTAGCCCAAGTTGATGCGGGCTGTTTCCACCTGCGCGCGCGCGGCTTTTTCGGCAGCCACGGCGGCATCGTATTCTTGCTTGCTGACCGCATTCGCCTCTACCAGCGGGCGATAGCGCCGCGCCAGGGCGCTGGCTTGCGCCAAGTTGGCCTGTGCGCTGCTGAGCGTGGCGCGATACGGGGCGGAATCAATCGTGAACAGCAACTGCCCGGCCTTGACATCGCTGCCTTCTTCAAAATGGCGTTTGAGCAAAATGCCCGCCGCACGCGCGCGAATTTGCGACAGGCGGGAGGCCTCCAGCCGGCCCGGCAAATCCGTTGTAAGCGGCACCGCGCCCGGTTGC
>JAGPIR010000071.1 GCA_018054915.1 Allobrachymonas sp. | reverse complement strand
ACCCGACTCGGCTTCGCGCAGAAAGCCAATGATCTGTTCTTCCGTAAATCTCTTCTTCACGTCCAATCTCCTATCTTATGGGATTGGACTCCAGAGTCAGACGCTACTCAAATCTGGGGGGACGTCGTCAAGACCGCAAAGCCAGTTTCGCTGGGGAGGGACGATTCACATGGGACGCAGATGGTCTGACCTACGACTCGCTCAATGCTCTAACCCGGGCATTGCATGAAAAACATGGGCAACAGCTGGGCACGATTCAGGCGACCCAATATTGGAGCTTGGAGTCAAGCCAGTTTTCACTTGCCGAAGAGGCCAACCAACTGTCTGCAGCGGAGAAATAGACGGGCTTGCTGACCGGCCTTGGTGACGCAGCTGTCAACGGTCGGCCTATTTTGGATGATGGCAATCCGCCTTGGGCGGACTTTCACATCACGTGCTCAAGGTCCTGTTTAGGTGCTATGTCGCTGCGGAGCCTATCGAGAGGGTATTGCTAAACCTTGGTAAATTTCCAAAATCGTCTTACATCCGCCCTTACATCGTTCGTCACCAAGAAAAAAGCACCTAGGCATTTCTGCGCTAAGTGCTTGATTTTATTTGGAGGCGCGGGCCGGAGTCGAACCGACCTACTCGGATTTGCAATCCGGTGCATAACCGCTTTGCTACCGCGCCATGAAAAAGATGCCACCAACCCACAGATGATGACATGGTTGGCTCGACGAAAATCATCGTGGAGCGGGAAACGAGGCTCGAACTCGCGACCTCAACCTTGGCAAGGTTGCGCTCTACCAACTGAGCTATTCCCGCAACGCAAGCCTTGAATTATACCGGCTAACTTTGCCCTTCCTGCTGCCGCAGTGGCATCAATCAGCAAAAACTTAATGCTTCACTGCCTGACGCTTGCTGCGTATCTTGCCAGATTTGTCAGCATTGCCTGAAGCCAGTGGAGCATCCTCAAACGCTTGTGACGGCAAAAGAAGCGGCTGCGGCTGTGTTTCCAACGCAACCGCCAACACTTCGTCAATCCATCGCACAGGAATGATCTCAAGTCCTTCTCTCACATTGTCGGGAATTTCCTGCAGGTCCTTGACGTTTTCCTGGGGAATGATGACCTTGCGAATACCACCGCGCAAGGCCGCCAGCAGCTTTTCCTTGAGGCCACCGATAATGGTAACCTCCCCCCGCAAGGTTATTTCCCCGGTCATGGCAACGTCAGCATGCACGGGAATACCCGTCAATGCGGAAACGAGGGCGGTGGTCATGGCAGCACCTGCGCTGGGCCCATCCTTAGGAGTAGCGCCATCCGGCACGTGGATATGGATATCGCGCTTGTCAAAGGCATCCTCGGCTATGCCCAACTGCGCTGCCCGGCTACGCACGACGGTACGCGCCGCCTCGACCGATTCTTTCATCACCTCCCCCAACAAGCCGGTACGGATGATGTTGCCTTTGCCGGGCATGGTGGCCGCCTCGATGGTCAATAGGTCGCCGCCTACCTCCGTCCAAGCCAGGCCCATGACCTGTCCGACGGTATTTTGCTCTTCAGCACGGCCATAGGTATAACGGCGCACACCCAGATAGTCATGCAGGTTTTCCGGTGTGACTACCTGTTTGCCAACAGCCTTTCGCAGTTGCACCGACTTGATAACTTTGCGGCAAATTTTCGACAGTTCGCGCTCCAGCGAGCGTACACCAGCCTCTCGCGTGTAATAACGCACGATGTCGCGCACCGCCGCTTCGGTCACCTCAAGCTCGCCGTCCTGAATGCCGTTGCTCTTGAACTGCTTGGGAAGCAGGTATTTCCGGGCGATATGGGCCTTTTCGTCTTCGGTGTATCCCGACAGGCGGATAACTTCCATGCGATCCAGCAAAGCCGGAGGAATGTTCATGGAGTTGGAAGTTGCCACGAACATCACTTCACTCAGATCGAAATCCAGCTCGACGTAATGGTCGGCAAAAGTGTGATTCTGTTCGGGATCAAGCACCTCCAGCAAAGCGCTGGAGGGGTCGCCACGAAAGTCTGCACCAAGCTTGTCAATCTCATCCAGCAAAAACAGCGGATTGCGTGTACCAGCCTTACCGAGATTTTGCAAAATCTTGCCCGGCAGCGCCCCAATATAGGTGCGCCGGTGGCCACGGATTTCCGCTTCGTCGCGCATGCCTCCCAACGCCATGCGCACATATTTGCGTCCCGTAGCCTTGGCAATGGACTGACCAAGTGAGGTTTTGCCAACACCAGGCGGCCCGACCAAACAAAGGATGGGAGCTTTCAACTTATCAACCCGCTGCTGCACCGCCAAGTATTCCAGAATGCGGTCCTTGACGCGATCCAAACCATAGTGATCAGCATTGAGAATGGTTTCCGCGGCAGCCAAATCCTTCTTGATTTTTGTGCGCTTGCTCCATGGAAGGCCAATCAGCACATCGAGGTAATTGCGCACCACTCCGGCTTCAGCCGACATCGGCGACATCAGCTTGAGTTTCTTGAGTTCAGATTCGGCCTTGCTCAAAGCAGCCTTGGGCATCCTGGCCTGTTTGATTTTTTTCTCAAGCTCTTCAATGTCAGCGCCATCCTCTCCTTCACCCAGCTCCTTCTGAATAGCCTTTACCTGCTCATTGAGGTAAAAATCACGCTGGCTTTTCTCCATCTGACGCTTCACCCGCCCACGGATACGCTTGTCCACATTGAGAATTTCAACTTCCTGCTCGAGTTTGGCAAAAAGCATTTCCAGGCGTCTGTGCACACTGGACTCGTCAAGAACTTGCTGTTTGTAGTTCAGTTCCAGCGGCAGATGGGCCGAAATGGTGTCGGCAAGCCGGCCAGGATCCTCGATGTTGGCAATCGACTGGAGGATTTCCGAGGGAATTTTCTTGTTGAGCTTGACATACTGCTCGAATGATTGCATGGCGGCGCGACGCAGGGCTTCGAGTTCACCCTGCTCTTCAGCCGGCAAATCCCCTGCCGCAGGTGCAGACATGGGCTGCACTCTGGCAGAAAAATATTTTTCGCCGTCGGTAACGGCCTCTACTCGCGCGCGCTGCTTCCCCTCAACGAGTACCTTCACTGTATTGTCAGGTAGCTTGAGTAGTTGCAATATGGATGCAATGCAGCCCGTGTCATGCATGTCGGACGCTGCGGGCTCCTCTTGTGAAGCAGACTTTTGCGCCACCAGCATGATGACCTTGTCAGACTCCATGGCTGCTTCCAGAGCGTGAATGCTCTTGGTGCGTCCGACAAACAGCGGGATCACCATGTGCGGGAAGACCACCACATCACGCAGCGGCAACATCGGCAACTCTAGGGATTCGGCGGGAAAATCGGTGAAATCGGACATGAGACAAGCCCAAAAAAGAAAGAAGCTACCGCGCGGCCGCACGACCAACACGTTCCGTATTTATTATGGGGATACCACTGGGTATTTCAAGCGTAAGGGTATTGTCAAAATAACGCTTGCACTGCTTTTCGTACAGCCACGTTTGGTCGTCCAAGAGAGATCAAAACATGTGAACACAACGAAAGCACTAGAGGATGCAGACAATTTCCCCAAAGGCCACCCCCATGGGCCACCATGGATCAGTGAAAGACGGGGAACGGAGCCGATGCAGCGCCTTAGACGCTGCGGCGGTGTTTTTGCACGACAAAGAAACTAGCCGTTACGTTCCAGATTCCAGTCTGTGCTCGGAAAATGCCGCGCACCGTTATCTATTCAGGCCTTTTTTTCCCTGGAGCGGTAAACCAGCATCGGCGGCTTGTCTTCTTCGATCGAGGACTCGTCCACCACCACTTTCTCCACATTGCGCATCGCAGGCAACTCGAACATGGTATCAAGCAGAGCACGCTCAAGGATGGATCGCAGCCCCCGAGCGCCGGTCTTACGTTCCAGCGCTTTTTGTGCAATGGCCTTCAAAGCCTTTGGCTTAATTTCAAGCTGCACCCCTTCCATTTCAAAGAGTTTCTGGTATTGCTTGATAAGGGCGTTTTTGGGCTCCGTGAGAATTTTCACGAGAGCCGATTCATCGAGTTCGGCCAGCGCGGTAATGACCGGCATGCGCCCAATCAACTCGGGAATGAGACCAAATTTGATCAGATCCTGCGGTTCAATGTGGCAGAACACTTCGCTGAGCGACAGATCTTTTTTACTACGTACTTCAGCACCAAAGCCCATACCCGAACCACTGGTGCGACGTTCGATCACTTTTTCCAGACCATCGAAGGCGCCCCCACAAATGAACAGCATGTTGCTGGTATCGACCTGCAGGAAATCCTGGTTGGGATGCTTGCGCCCACCTTGGGGTGGAATGCTGGCCCGGGTCCCCTCGATCAGTTTGAGCAGGGCCTGTTGCACCCCTTCACCCGACACGTCTCTGGTAATCGACGGATTTTCGGATTTACGGGCGATCTTGTCGATTTCGTCGATGTACACAATGCCCCGTTGAGCCTTCTCCACATCGTAATCACAGCTTTGCAGCAACTTGCTGATAATGTTCTCTACGTCTTCTCCGACATAGCCCGCTTCAGTCAACGTGGTGGCATCGGCCATAACAAATGGAACATGCAGCATGCGTGCCAGCGTTTGGGCCAGTAGCGTTTTGCCTGAGCCAGTCGGACCGATAAGAAGAATGTTGCTTTTGGCCAGCTCGACATCGGAAGCTGCCTTGTTCCCAGCCTCCTTAGCCAAGGCATCTTTGTGCAACAAGCGCTTGTAATGGTTGTAGACGGCAACGGCGAGTGTACGCTTGGCAAGTTCTTGACCAATGACATATTGATCGAGGTTTTCCTTGATCTGTGACGGTGCCGGAAGGCTTTGTACGGCTGCGGGATCACCCTCGCCCTTAACCTGGCTTTCTTCCCGCAGGATATGGGTGCACTGCGTGATGCATTCATCACAGATGAATACGGCCTGTCCGTCATAGCTGCCTGAAACCAGCTTGTCTACCTCGTTTTGCGATTTTCCGCAGAACGAGCAATGATGGACATTTTTGTCACCAGCGTCTTTTCGGGATGTCATGGGATCGTACGCAATAAGAAACTATCAAAAACCAGATGGCCAATACAGGACAGGATGCCGCATCAGACTGTTTCACCCCGCCGAGCAATCACCTGATCCACCAGGCCATAGTCTTTGGCCTCATCGGCAGTCATGAAGTAATCGCGCTCGGTGTCGTTTTGCACTTTCTCCAGCGGCTGCCCGGTGCGTTCGGCCAGAATGCGGTTCATCTGCTCCTTGGTGCGCAGAATGTCACGGGCATGAATTTCAATGTCGGTTGCTTGCCCGTGCGCACCGCCCAGCACTTGGTGGATCATGATTTTGGAATTGGGCAAGGAGTAACGCTTGCCCTTGGCGCCCGCGGCCAGCAGGAATGCGCCCATGCTGGCGGCAAAGCCCAGACACATGGTGGACACATCAGGCTTGATGAACTGCATGGTGTCATAGATCGACATGCCAGCTGTAACACTGCCGCCGGGCGAGTTGATGTAGAGCGAAATATCTTTGTCAGGATTTTCGCTTTCAAGAAATAGCAACTGCGCCACCACCAAGTTAGCAGTCTGGTCATTGACTTCGCCTACCAGAAACACGACGCGTTCCTTGAGCAGACGTGAATAGATGTCAAACGACCGCTCGCCACGGCCTGATTGCTCGATGACGATGGGCACATAACCCAGGGAATGGGTATCCTGGCTGCCGTTGCGCATGGGTGTCTGGTTCATGTTCTGCATGGGATGGTTTTTCCTTGCTGCATTGTTGCAAGACACTACGCGCCGCATTGCGTTCATGTCTTTGCCATTTCATATACGGCCTCAAGCGGAATGATCAAGCCCCCTCCGGCAAATGGACGGAACCCGCCGCGCAACGGTTATGAATGCTGCGACGGGCTCAGCTAGCCCAGATCCCTTCGGGCAGACTGGTCATCAGCCTTGTCTGGCCATCAATTCGTCAAAACCAACCTTCTTCGGAGTCACTTTGGCTTTTTCCAGCACAAAATTCGAGACATTGTTTTCAGTCACGATGGCTTCAATTTCACTCAGACGGCGGCTATCTGACTGGTACCAGCGAACAACCTCTTCCGGTCTTTCGTAACTAGCAGCCAGTTCTTCTATGTGCGCCTTGACTTGTTCTAGCGTAGCGTGCAGCTTGTGCTGCTGCACCAACGCAGAAACAATCAACGCCAGACGCACACGGCGTTCAGCCAGATTGCGGAACAGCTCAGGGGGAAGCTGCATCTTGGAAACATCTTTCACTCCGCGCTTCTGCATGTCGGCGCGGGCATTTTCGATCATGGTATCGATTTCTGATTCAACCGTGACTTTTGGCAGATCCAACTCGGCCATTTTGATCAGGGCGTCCATGGCGGCATTCTTGTTGCGTGTCTGCAGGCGATTCTTGACTTCGCGTCCCAGATTTTTACGAATATCCGCCCGCAAGGTTTGCACGCTGCCATCCTGTACGCCAAGTTGTTTGGCCAGAACGCCATCGACTTCCGGCAACTGGCCTGCTTCGATTTTATGGAGCGTCACCAGAAAATCGGCCATTTTCCCAGCTACGGCCTTGTCATGGTACTCAACCGGGAATGTCAACGGGAAAGTCTTGCTCTCGCCAGTCTTCATGCCACGTACCGCATCCTCAAATTCCTTGAGCATCTGGCC
>JAGPIR010000070.1 GCA_018054915.1 Allobrachymonas sp. | reverse complement strand
TGACCGCCATCTCCACTGGTGCAGCAAAAACACCGCTTCCGTTGGCTGATGCCATGGCGCCCACCTCTTTGGGTGACCATGGCACCTGGGCCGCCAGCCGCGGTTGACCGATGGGCGCGGCGCTTCTGCCAGCTTGCGTAGCGGCAATATCTTCCTGGCTCGGATATTGCCCCAGCAGCCAGTAATCGAGCACCCGGCGCGTAATCGGCGCAGCTGCCACCGCGCCAAAACCCACGTTTTCCACGATCACGGCCACGGCAATGGTGGGGTTTTCCGCTGGTGCAAAGGCGATGTAGAGTGAATGGTCGCGCTTGTGTTCGGCAAGCGCTCCTGCGTTGTACCGCTGGTTCTGACCAACGGTGACTGCTTGCGCCGTTCCGGTTTTCCCGCCGCTGAGATAGGCGGCGCCGGCAAATACGCCCCGGCCCGTGCCTTCCTGGGTCACGCCCACCATGGCGCTCTTGACCTGTTCAACATTTTTCGCCTGAAACCCCAGACTGACAGGCGCTGCCCGTGACGGCGTTTCCTGCACCTGGGTCAACGGATCCTGCAGGTGCAACGCCAGCCGTGGCTCGATGCGGGCACCTCCATTGACCAGGGTAGCCAGCGCATGCGCCATCTGCAGCATGGTGAAATTGTTGTATCCCTGCCCAATTCCGAGGGAAACGGTTTCGCCCGGCAGCCATTTCTGCTGCTCGGGGCGCTTGTAGGTCTTGCGCTTCCACTCCGGACTCGGCAAAACGCCGCGCACCTCGCCCAGCATGTCGATACCGGTGATCTGGCCAAAGCCGAGCGGCTTCATGAAATCATGGATGGCCTGCACACCCATTTCATGCGCCAGCGAATAGTAGTAAACGTTGCTGGACATGACGATGCTGCGGCGCAGGTTGACGGGGCCCAACGCATGGCCGCTGCGGAAGCGGTGATTGCCATACATCCAGTAGCCGGGGTCATAAATGGTGGTGGCCGGATTGCGCGACCCCGTTTCAAGGGCCGCCAAGGCCATGAATGGTTTGTAGGTGGAACCAGGCGGATACGTGCCACGCAGGGCGCGATTGAGCAGGGGCTTGTCAATCGATTCATTGAGCGCTGCCCAGTTTTCCTGATCAATGCCGTCAACGAACAGGTTGCCATCGAAAGTGGGTTTGCTCACCATCGCAAGAACCTGCCCGTCGCGTGGATCCATGGCCACCAGGGCGCCACGCCGGTTCCCGAACAGGTCTTCCACCAGCTTCTGCAGCCGGATGTCGATGGACAGCGTGACATTGCGTCCCGGAACGGCCGGCTTGCTGGCCAGCCTGCGCACCACCTGACCGGTGGAAGTGACTTCCAGTTGTTCGCTGCCCGAAATACCATGCAGTTGGGCTTCATAACTCTGCTCAACGCCAAGCTTGCCGATATGGGTGGTTCCGCGGTAGTTGAGTGCATCGTCGCCTTCTTCCAGCGCGCGTTTTTCTTCCGGGTTGATGCGCCCGATATAGCCAATCACATGACTGGACAGGTCGGCAAAGGGGTAGCGGCGATACAGCCGGGCATTGATTTCAACGCCGGGGAATTCATGGCGCCGCGTGGCCAGCCGGGCAATTTCCTCGTCGCTGAGACGGTGGCGCAAGGCGATGGGCTCATAGTCCTTGCTGTCCTGGCGCAGGCGGTTGAAACGCCGCCGATCGGCGTCGCTGATGGGAATGATGGCAGCCAATGCATCAATAGTGGCCGGCACATCGGCTATCTTCTCTGGAACCAGCTCCAGCGTATATGCTGAGAAATTGCTCGCCAGCACAATACCGTTGCGGTCCAGAATCGCTCCGCGGCTGGGCGTCACCGGCACCAGGGCAGTACGGTTGCTTTCAGCCTGCGCGACATAGGCTTCACGACGCAAGACCTGCAACACCACCCACCGCCAGGCCAAAAGCATGAAACAGAAAAGCACCAGACCTGCAAGGGCCAGCAGGCGCATACGGAAATTGCGCTGGCGCAGGGCGGCGCCCTGCAGATCGCCAGCAGAAGCAAAACGGCTGGAAGTGCTGCGCATGTGGCCTACAGCGGACGCGTCACGTCACGATCAGGCGCACGGCGCTGCGGTGCCAGCAGCACCCGGTCCAGCAGGGGCCAAAGCAATGCTTCCAGCACAGGGGCAAACAGCAACCCGGCGCCGGGCCAGTGGCCGCCGCTGGCTAGATGCAGTAGCCACAGCAGGCCGTGTGTGGCAACGAACACCCCCGACAGTTGCAGCGCCTGCCAGTGTGCCCTGAACAACGGCAGACGGCGATGCAGCAGATAAACCACATAGGCCGCCGCGCCGTAGGCGAGCATGTGCGTGCCAAGCAGGCTGGTGCGGTGCACATCCATGATCAGGCCGAACCCGCACGCCACCAGCACCCCGACATGGCGCGGCTGATGCAGGCACCAGAAAACCAGAGCCAGCAGCAGGAAATCCGGCATCCAGGTAATGCGCCCCAGCGGCAACAGGTTCAGCATCAAGGCAACCAGCAGACTTCCCCACAGAAAGCGGAGATCAACCGGCAACAGCAAGTGTCGCGCGCCTTTGCCCAGCATTACGGTTTTCCCTCCAATGCGGCGCTGCCTCCCGCCTTGGCACGATCCGCACCTTTGCGTGAAAGGACCCTCTTGTCCTGTGCAAGTGCAGCCGACGCTTCCGTTTGCGCTTGGGGTGCCGGATCAAGCACTAGCACGTGCTTGGCCGAAAGCATCCGCGCGGCAGGCTCCAGCTGCACGCGCAGGAATGCGCTGTTGTTGCGCCTCTCCACAAGCAAAACCGTACCGACTGGCAAACCGGCAGGATAGATGCCTCCCAGCCCGCTGGTGACAATGGCGTCGCCGGCCTGCACGTCAGCGGAGTTGGCGAGAAAACGGATTTCCAGGGAATTACCGCGCGGATTCTGGCTATCCCCATAGGCCAGACTGCGTTCACCCGTACGGTTATTGAGCACTGGCACGGCCTGCTCAAAATTATCGAGCAAGGACACTTCACTCGAAAAAGGAAACACCCGCACCACCTGCCCCAGCAGCCCGTACCCGTCAATAACCGGGGCACCCGAGACGACGCCCTGACTGCTGCCCTTGTTGATCACCGCCTTGCGCACAAAAGGATCTGCCGCCATGTGCACCACTTCAGCCGCACGCGCCCGCATGGGAAGCTGCTGCTGCAATGCAAGCAAATCGCGCAGGCCCGTGTTCTCACGCATCAGCAGTTCTGCACGCTGAGCTTGAAGGGCCAGTTGCGCCATCTGAACCGTTGCCTGCTCCTTTGTCTGTTGAGCTGTTTCGACTGTAATCACATAGGATCCCATCAGGTCAACCGCCTTGACCGGCTGCGCGCCCAGCCATTGAAACGGCCGCAACACTGTGGCCACCCCGGCGCGCAAACCATCGCCCAGATTCCAGCGATGATCGGCCGCCATCAGGAACACCGAAACTGCAGTCACCAGCCCCACGCGCGCCAGCGGCGGCAGACTGCGTCGAAACATCGGCGGCGGCTTGCGTTCAAGCGGGTGCAGCAACATGACCGCTCAAGAAGCCTGTGCGTGCAGGGAAAAAGCGGCGAACACCCGTCCGGAACAGCCACGGTCACTCATTGGTGAAGATGCTCTGTGTGCTGTGAATGTGCTCCAAGGCAATACCGCAACCGCGCACCACGCACGACAGGGGACTTTCTGCTATCAGCACCGGAAGACCGGTTTCTTCGGAGAGCAGGCGATCCAGGTCGCGCAGCAAAGCGCCACCACCGGTCAGCATCATGCCGCGTTCAGCAATGTCGGCGCCCAGCTCGGGCGGTGTCTGTTCGAGTGCGGTCTTGACGGCGCTCACAATCTGGTTGAGCGGATCGTTGAGCGCCTCAAGGATTTCGTTGCTGCTGATGGTGAAGCTGCGCGGAACGCCCTCGGACAGGTTGCGCCCCTTGACTTCCATCTCGCGCACTTCGCTGCCCGGGAAGGCGCTGCCAATCTCCTTTTTGATGGCCTCGGCCGTCTGCTCGCCAATCAGCATGCCGTAATTGCGGCGGATGTAGTTGATGATCGACTCATCAAGTTTGTCGCCGCCAATGCGCACGCTGCCCTTGTACACCATGCCTCCCAGGCTGATGACGCCCACTTCGGTGGTGCCGCCGCCGATGTCGACCACCATGGAGCCGCTGGCTTCGCTTACCGGCAGGCCTGCGCCAAGCGCGGCCGCCATGGGCTCCTCGATCAGGAACACCTCGTTAGCCCCTGCATTCTTGGCCGCATCGCGAATGGCGCGCTTTTCCACCTGCGTGGAACCACCTGGCACACAGACAATGATATTGGGGCTAGGTTTAAGAACCGAACGCGGATGCACCATCTTGATGAACTGCTTGATCATCTCCTCGGTCACCACAAAATCGGCAATCACACCGTCTTTCATGGGACGGATGGCTTCGATATTGCCCGGCACCTTGCCCAGCATGGCCTTGGCTTCCTTGCCAACGGCCTGAATCACCTTGCGCCCGCCGGGGCCGCCTTCGTGACGAATGGCCACCACTGAAGGTTCGTCCAGCACGACACCGCCTTCGCGCGTGCAGATCAGCGTGTTGGCCGTCCCGAGGTCGATGGCCAAATCGGAAGAAAAATACCGGCGAAAACCAGAAAACATGTTGAAAAATCCTTGCTTGTATACTTTAGCGAGCCAGTTCTGCACCAATCATCTGCAACGCAATTCCCTGGCCTTTTCCACATCTGCAGGCGCGGCTCTGAACACCCCCGTGCACTCCAGCGCCCAATGGGCACGGCACTTTTACCGCAAACCCCATCGAACAGAAAACAGGCTGCATCAGCCCTTCAACCGGCCCTGCCCTTAAAACGGGGATAATACCGTATCCGGCCACCACCACCGGACCGGATACCCCTGTCTGTACACCATTTATTGCATATTGACAGCCGTCTTGCTGCTCAACCAGACATGGGATAGGAAACGTTTTGCCGATCTTGTTTCTTTTCGCTTCATGTCACTGACTCCCGATCACATCCAAACCATTTCCCGTCTCGCCAGACTGTCGCTGACCAACGAAGAGTCGGCCAGCGCATTGCGACACCTCAATGGCTTTTTCGACTCCATCGTCGCATCCATGCAGGCGGTGGACACCACCGGCATTGCCCCATTGGCGCACCCCGTGGAAATTTTCCGCGACACCTCCTTGCGCCTGCGGGATGACGCTGCCAGCGAACCCAACCGGCGCGATCTGAACCAGCAAAGCGCGCCGGCCGTTGAAAATGGTCTGTTTCTGGTACCCAGGGTCATTGAATGACGGTGCTTATTCCGCGCCGCCTTCATGGCTGGCGCTTCGCTTACATGACAAATGCCCTGTCCTTGACACGGCACGCCGATAGACAAGCCGCCACCAAGCCTGCAGCACCATTAGACTCCTGTGCCGCCAGCCGACCCGAACGCATGCACCTTCTATAAACACCATGACCGATTTTCACCATGACACCGTGGCAGGCCTGAGTCAATTACTAGCCAGCAAGCAAGCCAGCGCCGTGGAACTGGCACAGCACTATCTGGCGCGCAGCCAGGTCCAATCCAATCTGGGTGCTTATTTGAGTATCGACGCGCAAGCCACGCTGGCACAGGCGCGGCAAGCCGATGAACGCATCGCCGCCGGCACCACCACCCCGCTCACCGGCGTGCCCATTGCACATAAGGATATTTTCGTGACGCGCGGCTGGCCCACCACCGCCGGCAGCAAAATGCTGGAGAACTACCACAGTCCGTTTGACGCCACGGTGGTGGCGCGACTCGGCTTCGGCAACGAAGGCCAACAGCAAGATGGTGAAGCCCTCTACCCCGGGGCGGGCATGGTCACGCTGGGCAAACTCAACTGCGACGAATTCGCCATGGGCAGTGGCAACGAAAACTCGGCCTATAGCAAAGTCCACAACCCATGGGACATCACCCGTGTGCCCGGCGGCTCCAGCGGTGGCAGCGCCGCAGCGGTGGCGGCGGGGCTGGCCCCGGCGGCGACCGGCACCGATACGGGCGGATCGATCCGCCAGCCCGGCAGTTTTTGCGGCGTCACCGGCATCAAGCCGACTTATGGCCGCGCCAGCCGATACGGCATGGTGGCCTTTGCCAGCAGCCTCGACCAGGCCGGCCCCATGGCGCGCACAGCCGAAGACTGCGCCTTGCTGTTATCAGCCATGTGCGGCGTGGATGCGGATCGGGATTCAACTTCACTGGATGTGCCGGCGGAAGATTTCACGCGCACGCTTGACGACAGTCTTGACGGTCTGCGCATCGGCATTCCAAAAGAATTTTTTGGCGAAGGTTTGAGCGCCGACGTGCGCGCCGCCATTGATGCGGCGCTCAGGCAGTACGAACAACTCGGCGCCCAACTGGTCGAGATCAACCTGCCGCGCACTGAGCTGGCCATTCCGGTCTACTACATCATTGCGCCAGCAGAGGCCAGCAGCAACCTCAGCCGCTTTGATGGTGTCAAGTTCGGCCACCGCGCCAAAGCCTACACCGACCTGGCCAGCATGTACGAGGCCACGCGCAGCGAAGGCTTTGGCGAAGAAGTCAAGCGCCGCATCCTCACGGGAACCTATGTATTAAGCCACGGCTACTACGACGCCTACTACCTCAAGGCCCAGCAGATCCGCCGCATGATTGCCGATGATTTCCGGCAGGCCTTCACGCA
>JAGPIR010000069.1 GCA_018054915.1 Allobrachymonas sp. | reverse complement strand
TCGCCCACACACCAGTTCAGGCCATGCGCGGCCTGGCGCATATCCGTGACCACTGGCGCAATCAGGTGCGGAATGCCTTCGTACACTGACATTTCCAGCATTTTTGGGTCAATCATGAGCAGGCGCACCTCGTCGGAGGTGGCTTTGTACAGCAGGCTCAGGATCATGGCATTGATCCCCACCGATTTGCCGGAGCCGGTGGTGCCAGCCACCAGTACGTGCGGCATGCGTGCGAGATCGACGACCACGGGCATGCCGACGATGTCTTTTCCAAGGCCCATGGTCAGCAACGACTTGCCTTCGTGGTAGGCGGTGGAGCCCAGCACTTCGCTCAGGCGGATGGTTTGCCGGCGGACATTGGGCAATTCCAGCGCCATCAGATTTTTGCCGGGAATGGTTTCAATCACGCGGATGGACACCAGGCTGAGTGAGCGCGCCAGATCTTTTGCCAGATGGACAATTTGCGATCCTTTCACTCCGGTATCGGGCTCGATTTCGTAACGGGTGATGACCGGACCCGGCATCGCAGCCACCACGCGCACCTGTACACCGAAATCCTTCAGTTTTTTCTCGATCAGGCGGCTGGTCATTTCCAGTGTGTCGTGGTTGATGCTTTCCGGGTGGGGGGCCGCTTCATCCAGCAAATGCACCTGCGGAAGCTTGCTTTCGTTGGGGTCCTGGAACAGAACATGCTGACGCTCTTTGACCACCCGTGCGCTGGGCGCTGCAGCAGCGGCTTTCACAGGAGGCTCTACCACCAACGGGGCGGTATTTTTTTCCTGATGCTGCTCAAGTTCTTGCTGTACCACAGCTTCGCGCTGGCGTGCGGCCTCCTGCCCAACGGCCAAGTCGTGTGCCAATTCACGGCGTTCACGTGCTGCCATCAACCAGCTATCCACCTGTGCCCCCAATAATTCGGCCACTCGCAGCCATGAAAAACGGAAAACCCAGGACAAACAGGCCAGAATCAAGACGATTGCAGTTACGGCAGAACCGGTAAAGCCCAGCCAGCGGATGGCGACCGGTCCGGCCAGCGCGCCGATGACGCCGCCTGGACCGTTTGGCAATGATGCGGGATTGATGGTGTACAGCCGGCTCCATTCCAGCACGCAACAGGCCAGCAGGAGCAGGAGAAGCGCCCCGCTCCACAGCAAGCGGTTGTGCCACAAACGTTGCGCCCATCGAGGCGGCTGTCCGGTGGTACTTATAGGAGTATCTGCGCGGAGGTCTGTCTGCTGCATGGCCGCAAGCTGGCGTACGCCGACCCAATGCCGCAACAGACGCAGCCAAGCTGCTACGAGGGCGAAAAATAAGACCCAGATGCTACGGCCAACGGAAAAAAGACTAATGTCCGAAATCCATGCACCCATTATTCCCAGCCAGTTTGATGGCGACAAGTGGCTTCCTGTCGTACTCCAGGCGGAGTCAGCCGGATGGTGGCTGATCAGGGTGGCCAGCCAAAGCGTCAGCAGGACGAATCCGAACGCCAGCAGTATTTCTTGGCTGAAACGCCTGAATACGCGCGACAGCAAAGGCTTTTCTGCTGGTTTGGGTGCTGGCACCGTTCCGGTTCGTAGCAGATAGGGAGCAGGAGAGGTCATGGGAGGCATCATCCAACGGTTCGGCCAATAGTGTTTAGCAATAGAAAGCACATCTGCAAAGGCCCATAACCGCGCATCAGGCAAGAAACTTTCAAAAGCTATCCATTCAGCATTTTGCAGTATGGGCGGCAAAAATGCTGTAACCGGATGACAGGACGCATGCGCGATGGCTGACGCGCGCAGAGGTATTGCTTGACGATGGAGGCAACGCATACCCGCCAGTGGCTTTAGAAACTGAAACAGGTTCTTGCAGACTTTCTACGTGCGTAGTCTAGCCATTACGACAGGGTAGCGGGCGGCTCTGGTCTTGTTTGAGGTGGCACCCGCAAAAGCATACGGAAATGCACAGCCCAACGCCTGGTTTATTTGCCTGGAGGCTGTCTGGCGCAGCCATCCAGTAGAGACAAAGTGTCCGCATACCAGTGTTTGCGTGCAATGCAATGGCGGGAAAACGGTCTTGCCGCAAAAGTGTTCACTTTTTTGGGGCCAGACGCTCCTGGTTCAACCCAGCGACTGTCCGCCCTTGAGCAGGAAGCTGCCATCTTCCTGTTTGATGAGTACGCCACTTGCCTCAAAGTGCTTCATTACGCGGCTGACCATTTCGCGTGAAGCCCCCACCATCTTTGCCACGTCCTGGCGGGACACTTTCGTGCGCAGGATTCTGTTGCCATCGGCATCCTGTTGGGACAGGTCTTGCAGTACGTGCATGACGCGGCCATACACATCCATCAGCGCAAGAGACAGGATTTGCTTGTCGGCCCGGCGCAGGCGGCGCACCAGGCCACGCATCACGGCATCGGCCATGGCGATGTTTTCGCGCAAGCAGCGCAGGAAGGCTTCATGCCCCAGAACCAGCACATCGGTCGGCGTTTCGGTGCGCACCGTGGCGGAATGGGGCTCACCGTCGATGAGGCTCATTTCTCCAATGCAGTCACCGGTATCCAGCGTGGCGATGATGACTTCACGTCCGCGTTGATCGTGCGAAAGCACCCGCGCCTTGCCGGAAAGAATCATGAACAACGCACCTGATGTTGCACCTTGTTCAACGATCAGATCCCCCCGTTTGTAGCGTCTTTTGGTCATCGTGGCTGACACGATACTGGATTGTGCAGGTGACAAATCACTGAACAATGGCACGCGGCGAATCAGGTCGGTGTTGGACACGATGGCCATGAAAAACTCCCGATGGATGCACAGCCCCGGCTGTGGCGAGTGAATCTGTACACATTACAACGAATCTATGATTATGAATCAATGTTGCAACAAAAATGAAGCAGAATGGATGTGAAAATAATATATAAAATAATAGAATAAAATGCAGTGAATTGTGTGGTTTTTTCTGACGGACATCTTCCGAACGGAGCTTGTCGATATGATTGACTACATTCCATAACTGATTACATCTTTACTGAATATGACCAACTCACAACACGCCAAGGTGCTCATTCTCGGCTCCGGCCCCGCCGGGTACACAGCCGCCATTTATGCCGCTCGCGCCAATCTTCAGCCTATGTTGATCACCGGCATGGCTCAGGGTGGCCAACTCATGACCACCACAGAAGTGGATAACTGGCCCGGAGATGCGCAGGGTGTGCAGGGCCCTGAACTGATGCAGCGCCTCTTGGGGCATGCCGAGCGGTTCAATGCTGCGGTGGTGTTTGACCATATCCATTCCGTGGATCTGAGCCAGCGGCCGTTCACACTGACGGGTGACAGCGGCACGTACACGTGCGATGCGCTCATCATTGCCACGGGTGCGTCAGCCAAATACCTGGGACTTCCATCCGAAGAAGCCTTCATGGGCAAGGGCGTGAGCGGATGCGCCACCTGTGACGGTTTTTTCTACAAGGGTCAGGACGTGTGTGTAGTGGGAGGCGGCAATACCGCCGTGGAAGAAGCGCTTTATCTCAGCAACATTGCCAGCAAGGTTTATCTGATCCACCGCCGTGACGGCTTCAAGGCCGAAGCCATCATGATCGACAAGCTCATGGAAAAAGTGCGCGAAGGCAAGATCGTGCTCAAGCTGCATGCCACACTGGACGAAGTGCTGGGTGACGAGAAAGGCGTAAATGCCGTGCGCATCAAGAGCACGCAAGACGGCGGTACAGAGAATTTGGCTGTTCAGGGGTGCTTCATCGCCATTGGGCACGCGCCCAATACCGATATTTTCAAGGGCCAGTTGCAGATGGACAACGGCTATCTCGTCACGCAGGGCGGTCAGCAAGGCTTTGCCACCCAGACCAGCGTTCCAGGCGTGTTTGCCGCAGGGGATGTGCAAGACCACATCTACCGCCAGGCCATCACCAGTGCGGGTACGGGATGTATGGCTGCGTTGGATGCACAGCGCTTCCTGGAGCAAGCTTCCTAAACGCCACGAAACAAGCGGTTGCCGCGCGGCTGTCGCACGAATGCATGCTGCGAGGGCGCGGCATTGCTGAAAAAGAATCCATTCACAACCTGTTGCAAAGACTGTTAATTATGAGCGGCATCCCTAACTACGCAGAGCATACCCGTGCCATTTCCGCCAACCTGGCTGCGCTGCGCAGCGACCATCCGGACCTGATGAAAGGGTTCAATGACATGGCGGCTGCAGCCACCCGCGACGGTGTTTTGTCTAAAAAGACCAAGGAGCTCATTGCCCTGGCGTTGGGTGTTGCGGCGCACTGTGACGCGTGTATCGGCTTTCATGCCAAGGCACTGGTGCATCTGGGGGCCACCCTTGAGGAAGTAGAAGAAACCTTGGGTATGGCGGTATACATGGGCGGCGGGCCATCACTCATGTATTCGGCCAACGCCTTGGCAGCATTCAAGGAATTCCAGGCACAAAAATCTGCATAAACGCGCGGCTCCGCCGTGGCATCATGCGGCTTCAAATGGGTGGCATTCAGTCAGGCATTACAGTGACAAGGATGCTCTGGATATTGTTTCATCAGCAAGCCTGGAAGCTCTGCCAGCCGTGCCAGAGGGCGCCAGGTGCCAGCAGTGCCGGCGTGTCGATCTGGGCAGCCTCGATGCAAACAAAGTCGCGCCAGGCATCTGCGGGCATGTCGGGCAGGTGGGCGCATAGGGTTGCGCCGGGGTTCCAGACCACGGTTTGCCCAAAGCTGGCGGATTGACACAATTTCAAATGCTGCCCGTTGCCATGAGTGAGTGTGGATGCAAAAGCGGGATAGACGCAATCTACCCCGCCAGTAAACCGTATGGGTCCTTGCTGCACCGGGTATTCAGGGTTGGCATCAGGGCTGGCGTTCCAATAGCGCAAGCCGTCGGCGCCCATGATGCACGCATGCGCTGTCTGGCCGTCGGTTGCCAGATAGCCATGCAGGGCGGCCGTGAAGGGCATGGGCGTGTTGCCGCCATTGCGTACCCGTAGGTGCAGTGTCAGCAGGTCCGGCAAGAGTTCCAGCTGAACGGTTGCTTCAAAAGGGTGGCTCCAAAAGGGTTCGCCTTGCGCGCCGTGCAGCCAGGCCGGAGGCACATCGTTTAAGCGCAGGTTCAGCGTTAGAAAACTGGCGTTCTGCTGCGTGATTGTCCATGGCAGCAACCGGGCAAATCCGTGTTTGGGCAGGCTCCCGCGCCGGTTGAACTGGGGCCAGCATAGCGGAATGCCGCCGCGAATGGCGTAGCGGCTTTGCGCCACGGCCTGCCAATCGATCTGCGGGCTCAGGTACAGGCGTTCATGGCCGTTGGCCGTGCGCCACGATAGCACCTGGGCGCCGTGCAGCGAAATGAGGGCCGTGTCGCCCTCGGGGGTGTGCAGCCGGCAAAGCGGCCACGCTGCGGGCACGGTGGCCATGACAGATTTTTATGAGGCCTGTTCGAGCAGCTGGTCCGCGCGTTCCTGTGCTGCGGCAAAGTCCAGGTCGCCGCTGTAGATGGCCCGGCCGCAGATCACGCCTTCTACGCCCTCGCTGGCTACGGCGCAGAGCTTTTCAATGTCCTGCATATTGCTCAATCCGCCCGAGGCAATCACCGGCAGGGCGCTGGCCTGGGCCAGTTTCACGGTGGCGTCGATATTGATGCCGCTCAACATGCCATCGCGGCCGATATCGGTGTAGATGATGCTTTCTACGCCCAGATCTTCGTATTTTTTGGCCAAGTCACATACTTCATGACCGGTGAGTTTGCTCCAGCCGTCGGTGGCGACCTTGCCGTCCCTGGCGTCTAGACCGACGATAACGTATCCGCCAAAGGCACTGCAGGCATCGGCCAGGAAGCCGGGATTCTTGACCGCTGCCGTGCCGATGATGACGTAGCGCAGACCGGCGTCGATATATTGCTCAATGGTGTCCAGATCGCGGATGCCGCCACCCAGTTGCACCGGAATTTCACTGCCGAGTTCCTGCAGGATTTCCTTGACCACGCCCAGATTCTTGGGCTTGCCGGCAAAGGCGCCGTTGAGGTCCACCAGATGCAGGCGGCGCGCGCCCTGGTCGAGCCAGTGCAGAGCCTGCTCCACCGGATCGGTGTTGAAGGTGGTCACTTTGGTCATATCGCCCTGTTGCAGGCGCACACACTGGCCGTCTTTGAGGTCAATGGCAGGGATCAGCAGCATGATCGTTCGGAGTTGTTAGGGGTTGCGGGTTGATGATTGGATATTTTTCGCCGTTCATGGCAGCGTGCCGCCAGGCGCTGAATATCCATTCGTTTCCAGTCATGGTTTCCAATGCAGGAAATTGCGGTACAGCGCCAAACCTGTATCGGCACTTTTTTCGGGATGGAATTGGGTGGCAAAAATATTGTCGCGTGCGATGGTCGCCGCGTAGCGCCCGCCGTAATCGGCTTCAGCTACGCTGTGTTGCGTATGTCGTGGGGCGGCGTAGTAACTGTGCAGGAAATAGAACCAGCTCTGGTCGGCAATGCCGTTCCATACGGGATGCGCCTGGGTGATGAACACCTGGTTCCAGCCCATTTGCGGCACCTTGAAGCGGCTGCCGTCAGCTTGCGTCTTGCCTTCGAGCTGAAAGCGCCTGACTTCGCCGGGGATTAAACCCAACGAGGGAGTGTTGCCTTCTTCGCTGCAATCCAGCAGCATCTGCATGCCCACACACACCCCAAACAGCGGCTTGCTGGTGGCGGCTTCAAGCACGGCCTGCATCATGCCGCTGTCGCGCAAATGCTGCATGCAGTCGCGCATGGCGCCTTGGCCGGGTAGCAC
>JAGPIR010000068.1 GCA_018054915.1 Allobrachymonas sp. | reverse complement strand
CTGGCGGACCAAACAGCAGCACATGATCCAGCGCCTCACTGCGTTTTTTGGCAGCGCCGATGAAAATTTCCAGTTGCCCGCGCACTTTTTTCTGGCCCACGTATTCATCCAGCAATTTGGGGCGCAATGCGCGCTCCAGCGCCTCTTCCTGCGGGTTGACGGGTGCACCGGAGACTGTGCGCGCAGAGGCAGGCGGCGCGGACTGGGTGTGGAGCGTGTCGGTCTGGATGGCCATGGCAAGAAATGACGGTAAGAGATCAGGTCTGGATCGCTGTCTGCTTATGATACGCGGCCCTCGTTTTTACCGGCGTTCTCCACACAACACCCTTGTGTCGTGTTGCCAGGAAAAGCCCGCGCTGCATGGCTTTTCTGCTTCTGCGGGCTGGCGTTGCATTTGTCTGTCCTGGCTTATTGTCTTTTGGCCGACAAAATATTCAGGCGCTTGTTGCGGAAATCCTGGAAAAGTCCGAAGTGATCCGCAAAAGAGTGACAATTTGTGAGTGGAGTGCATATTTTCGGTAGGATGTAACCCTGCTGTTATTTTTGGCTGGTTTTCCCAGTCTGTATTTGTATCGAATGCCCTCAGGGGCCACATTGATCCACGGAGACTTTCATGGCACAACATGCATTTTCCAAAACCACGCTGGCACTTTCCATTCTGGCTGCCGCCGGATTGAGCGCCTGCGGCAAGTCCGAGCCGCCGGCAGTAAGCGCATCGACAGCGTCTGCCGCGGATGCCAAGCCTGCGGGCAAGACGTTGGTGTATTGTTCTGAGGCCAGTCCCGAAGGATTCGATCCCGGTCAATATACGGGCGGCAATACCTTTGATGCGAGTGGTCACGCTGTTTACAACCAGTTGGTCAGCTTCGTCAATGGCACCACCGATGTCGAGCCCGGACTGGCCGAAAAATGGGACATCTCTGGCGATGGCCTGACCTACACCTTCACGCTGCGCAAGGGCGTGAAGTTCCACACCACCAAATTCTTTACGCCCACGCGCGATTTCAATGCCGACGACGTGGTGTTTACATTGGATCGCATGTTCAACACCCAAAATGCCTTCCGCAAGGCCAATCCGGCTGAATTCCCCTACGCGGTGGATACCGGCATGGCCGAAAACGTGGCCAAGGTGGAAAAGGTGGATGATTACACCGTCAAAATGACGATGAAGAAGCCCGATCCGGACGTGACCATCAAGATTGCGATGCCGTCGTTCTCGATTCTTTCGGCTGAATACGCCGGCAAGTTGAGCAAGGAAGGCAAGGCCAACATGCTCAATCAGGAGCCGGTGGGTACCGGCCCGTTCGTGTTCGAGCGCTACCAGAAGGATGCGCAGATTCGCTACAGCGCCAACAAGCAGTACTGGAAAGCCGGCCAGCCGAAGGTGGACAACCTGGTTTTTGCGATTACCACCGATGCGGCCGTGCGCTTCCAGAAAATGAAGGCGGGCGAATGCCACATCATGTCGTTCCCGAAGCCGAACGACCTAGCCGCCATGCGCAGCGATCCGGCGCTGAAAATGATGCAAGCTCCAGGTTTCAATGTGGGTTACCTGAATTACAACACCGAAAAGGGTGAACTGAAAAAGCGTGAAGTGCGCCAGGCGCTGGACATGGCCATCAACCGCAAGGCCATCATCGACGCCGTGTACCAGGGCGAAGCACAGGAAGCCATCAACCCAATGCCACCCAGCCTGTGGAGCTACAACGCCACCACCAAGAATGCGCCCTACGACGTGGAGAAAGCCAAGGAGTTGCTTAAAAAAGCGGGAGTGCCCAACGGTTTTGAACTCACCCTGTGGGCCATGCCGGTGCAGCGCCCTTACAACCCCAATGCCAAGCTGATGGCCGAAATGATCCAGGCCGACTGGGCCAAGATTGGTGTCAAGGCCAATATCGTCACCTACGAATGGGGCGAATACCTCAAGCGCATGAAGAATGGCGAACAGGATGCGGGCCTGATCGGCTGGACGGGCGACTATGCCAGCCCCGACAACTTCATGGGCGTCTTGCTGACCTGCGCTTCAGTCAATGGCAACAACTACGCACGGTATTGCAGCAAGGCATTTGATGAGCAGGTGGTGGGCGCCCGCAACAGCCTGGACCAGGCCAAGCGCACCGCCATGTATGAAAAGGCGCAGGTGATTTTCAAGCAGGATGTACCCTGGACGACCATTGCCCATTCGATCACCAATCAGCCGATGCGCAAGGAAGTCGAAGGCTTCAAGATCAGCCCGTTCGGTGACTACAAATTCGAGTCCGTCAGCCTGAGCAAGTAAGCGAACGCCACAGGCGTAGACCTGTGGCCGCCTGGGAGCGGTCACAGGTTGTGCGCGTGCTGCGTCCCCGCTCCGGACTTCCAGTCGGGCGGGCGCTGTTTTTCTGATATTGCCTGCCGCCATTTCTGCCCATGTTTTCCTATTTGCTGCGCCGCCTTCTCATTTTGGTGCCAAGTTTTTTCGGGCTCACCTTGCTGACCTTCACGCTGATCCGCCTGATCCCGGGCGATCCGGTGGAGGTGATGGTGGGGGAGCGAAACTTGGATCCAGCCATGCACGCGGCCGCCCTCAAGCGCCTGGGACTGGACAAGCCCTTGCCTGCGCAGTATGCGGACTACATCACCGATTTGCTGCATGGCAGGCTGGGTTCGTCCATCATCAGTCAGCGCGGCGTGTGGCAGGAATTCAAGACGCTGTTTCCCGCTACGCTGGAACTGGCGCTGATGGCGATGCTGATTGCCAGCGTGTTGGGGTTGATCGTCGGTATGGTTGCAGCAATACGGCGTGGCAGCATCTTCGATCACGGCGTCATGGGTTTGTCGCTCACGGGCTATTCCATGCCCATTTTCTGGTGGGGGTTGTTGCTGATCATGTTCTTTTCCGTCCGGCTGGGCTGGACACCGGTTTCCGGCAGGCTTGATCTGCTGTTTGACGTTCCGCCCAGAACCGGCTTCATGCTCATCGACGCCTGGCTGGCCGAGCGTGCCGACCCCATTTCTAACAAAGGAGCCTGGTGGGATGCTGCCAGACACCTGATCCTGCCCTCGGTAGTGCTGGCCACCATTCCGCTGGCTGTGATCGCGCGCATGACGCGCTCGTCCATGCTCGAGGTCCTGCGGGAAGATTACGTGCGTACTGCACGCGCCAAGGGGCTTTCTCCGCTTCGTGTGGTGCTGGTGCATGCGTTGCGCAATGCGCTGATTCCGGTGCTCACCGTCATTGGTCTGCAGGTGGGCACGCTGATGGGCGGGGCCGTGCTGACGGAAACCATTTTTTCCTGGCCCGGTGTGGGCAAATGGTTAATTGACGCGATTTCCAGGCGCGACTATCCGGTGGTACAGAACGGCATCCTGCTGGTGGCATTGCTGGTCATCCTGACCAATTTCGTCGTGGACATGCTCTATGGCATTGTCAATCCGCGCATCCGTCATGCGAAATAACCTGCGCGAATCCGCCATAACAACATGAACGATACGGGCAGTTTTTTTCCTGTTGCAGCCGCATCCGCTGGTGCTGAAGAGGCGCCGGAGGTGCTGTCTCCCTGGCGCGAGCTTGCGCAGTCCTTTCTGCAGAACAAGGGCGCAACATTCGGACTGATTTTCATGACACTGATGGTGCTGGCCGCCATTTTTGCACCCCTGATCGCACCGCACAGCCCGATTGAACAATACCGCGATGCCATTGCGCGCGCGCCGGCTTGGCAGGACGGTGGATCGTGGAAGTTTTTACTGGGCACTGACGAAGCCGGGCGTGACGTGCTCAGCCGTCTGCTCTTCGGCGCACGAACATCGTTGCTGGTGGGCATGTTTTCCGTGCTGGCGGCTCTATTGCCCGGTATCGTGCTGGGGTTGCTGGCCGCATTCTTTCCCAGGATACTGGGCGCGGGCATCATGCGCCTGATGGACATCATGATGGCGTTGCCTTCCTTGCTGCTGGCGGTGGCCATCATGGCCATTTTGGGGCCCGGTCTCAACAATGCCATTCTGGCCATTGCGATTGTCTCCCTGCCGGGCTATGTGCGGCTCGCGCGCGCTTCGGCCATGACCGAGCTCAGTCGTGACTATGTCACTGCTTCGCGTGTGGCGGGCGCGGGGTTGATGCGCCTGATGTTCGTTACGGTGCTGCCCAATTGCATGGCGCCGTTGATCGTGCATGGAACCATGAGTTTTTCTTCGGCCATCCTCGATATTGCTGCGCTGGGGTTTCTGGGGTTGGGCGTGCAGCCGCCCATTCCGGAATGGGGCACCATGCTGGCCAGCGCGCGTGATTACATCGGCAGCGCCTGGTGGATCATCACCATGCCGGGGCTGACAATTTTGCTTTCGGTATTGGCCATCAACCTGATGGGCGATGGCCTGCGCGACGCGCTGGACCCCAAACTCAAACGTGCCGCATGAACAAGGACGCATCTGCATGGCCTTGCTTGAAATAAAAAATCTGTCCGTTGCATTCGGCTCCGCAAAGAGTTGCTTCCATGCGGTTGAAGGCGTGAGCCTGTCGGTGGACCCGGGCGAGGTGCTGGGCGTCGTGGGCGAATCGGGGTCGGGCAAATCGGTCACGATGATGGCCGTCATGGGTTTGCTCGACGCACAGGCCCGCATCACCGCTGACACGCTTCGCTTCAACGGCCAGCCGCTGCTGCAGCTGCCGCCCCGGCAGCGCCGCCAGATCATCGGCAAAGACATCGCCATGATCTTCCAGGATCCGATGACTTCGCTCAATCCGAGCTACACGGTGGGCTATCAGATCATGGAGGTGCTCAAAGTTCATCAGGGTCTGCGCGGAGCTGCCCTGCAACGGCGTGCGCTGGAGCTGATGGAACTGGTGGAAATTCCCGCTGCCGCCACGCGCCTGTCGGCTTACCCGCACCAGCTTTCCGGCGGCATGAGCCAGCGCGTCATGATCGCCATGGCCCTTGCCTGTACGCCCAAGCTGCTCATTGCCGACGAACCCACCACGGCGCTGGATGTCACCATTCAGGCGCAGATCATGGATCTGCTGCTGCGCCAGCAAAAGGAGCAGGGCATGGCGCTGGTGCTCATCACGCACGATCTGGCCGTAGTGTCCGAAGTGGCGCAGCGCGTGGCCGTGATGTATGCCGGAGAAGTGATCGAGCAAAGCGGCGTGCCGGCAATTTTCGAACGCCCTCAGCATCCCTATACCCGTGCGCTGCTGCAGGCCATTCCGGACTTTACCGAAGCGGGCAGCCGTCTTTCGTCGTTACCCGGCATTGTGCCGGGCCAGTACGACCGGCCTGCGGGCTGCCTGTTGGCGCCGCGCTGTCCGATGGCGTTTGCACGCTGTCATGCCGAGCGCCCTGTGTATGCCGGAACGCATGAACGGGGTGTCCGCTGCTTCACGCCATTGAACCAGGAGGAAGGAGCATGAATGTGCTGGACACAGGCTCTGCGGGTGCAACGGTGGTCGCCGACGGCTCCCCAGCATTTTGCGAGCAACCGATCTTGCAGGTGCGCAACCTGACACGGCATTACGAGGTGTCGCAAGGTCTGTTGCGGCCCAAAGGCATCGTGCGGGCACTCAATGGCGTTGGCTTCGACCTGCACCGCGGCAAGACGCTGGCCGTGGTGGGCGAATCGGGTTGTGGAAAATCGACGCTTGCGCGGCAGCTCACCTTGATTGAACAGCCATCGGACGGGCACATCATTCTGGATGGTGTGGATGTCGCCCGTGCCCGCGGCGCTGAGCATCAGGCGCTGCGGCGCAAGGTGCAGATGGTGTTCCAGAACCCCTATGCTTCGCTCAATCCGCGGCAGAAAATCGCGCGTCAATTGGAAGAGCCCTTGGTGATTAACACGCGCCAGCCTGCAACCGAACGCGAGGCCCGGGTCACTGAGATGCTGGCCGTTGTGGGTTTGCGTCCGGAGTATGCACACCGTTATCCGCACATGTTCTCGGGTGGCCAGCGCCAGCGTATCGCCATTGCACGCGCCATGATGCTCAAGCCGGACATTCTGGTGGCGGATGAGCCGACCTCGGCGCTGGATGTCTCGATTCAAGCGCAGGTGCTCAACCTGTTCATGGACCTGCAGCAGGAACTGCAAACCGCCTACGTTTTTATCTCGCACAATCTGGCGGTTGTTCAGCATGTGGCTGACGATGTGATGGTCATGTACCTGGGGCGCGCCGTGGAAACCGGGCCCAAGAAAACCATATTTTCCCGGCCCTTGCATCCCTACACCAGGGCGCTGCTCTCGGCTTCTCCCAGCCTGCACACCCGCAACCGGCGCGAAGTCATCCGCATTCAGGGTGAACCGCCCAATCCGCTGCATCCTCCCGGTGGCTGCGCGTTCCACAAACGCTGCCCGCATGCCGTTGAACAGTGCCGGCAGGCAACTCCCGAGCTGCGCCTGCTGGAAGGGCGTCAGGTGGCGTGCCATCGCGCAGAAGCAATCGGGTAAATGGCGAACGGGCGCATTCAGCGTCGTAAACGCCGGTTTTGCAGGGAAAAGGGAAAGGATGCCTGCATGGGCAGGTGTGCCGTCCTTGCAAATCAGTCCCCATCCGGAAAAGTGGCGCAGGGTTTGGAATTTCAGAAGACGCGCCCTTGCGCAGCATTTTTGGGAAAGGTTTGATGAAACCGTGAACTATTTGGGGTTTTAGGGGTTGTTTTTGCTGTGCATGCAGACTCCTCAGCTTGTATCTTGTCAAGAATGGCGACGGGAGTTGTGGGAGATGATGGATCTTTCTGGGCGCGAGGCAACGCTCTGAAAAGAGTGGATGGGTCTGATGGCGATCGAGGTATGCCGTCATGT
>JAGPIR010000067.1 GCA_018054915.1 Allobrachymonas sp. | reverse complement strand
TGGTTGGAGACCTCGGGCGGTGCGCCCGATTGGCTCAGCATCTGACGCACACTGCCATCCCGATCGGCCAAGCCAACCAGTTCGGCGTGATCGCGCGTAGTCTGATTGGCCCATATAGTCGTTATGACCGAAGTGGCAAAGGCACCCGAGAGTGTGCGCAGGAAGTTCATCAGGCCGGCGGCGGAATCCATCTCGTGCTCCTCCACGCTGCCGAGTGCAATAGCCGTAGTCGGAATAAAGAAAAATGGCAGTGCGAAACCCATCACAGCCAACGGAATAGCAATGTCCCAAAACGCCATATCGCTGTTGGCGATGGTGCGCCACAACGTCACCACCCCCATCCAGAGCACACCAAAGAACACCAGAACACGCGGGTCACGTTTACTGGAAGCCACAATCGGCGCGACGATCAATGCGGTCACACCGGTAAAGGCGGTTGCCATGCCTGCATCGGTTGCTGTGTAGCCCATGAAGCTCTGCAGCCACAGCGGCGTGAGCACGCTGAGACCGAAGAAAGCGGCATAGGCGACGCTGACAGTCAGCACCGAGGCATTGAAGCCACGGTGGCGGAATACGCGCAGGTCCACCACCGGGTGTTTCTCGTGCAGTTCCCAGATTAGGAAAGCAATAAAACCCACAACGGCAATAACAGTCAACGCCACGATCTGGTTAGAGGCAAACCAGTCCAGGTTCTTTCCTTCATCCAGAACCAGCTGCAACGCAACAACCCAGACCAAGAGCAAGATCAGGCCGATGATGTCGAATGGGTTTTGCACCGGCGCATCCTGGAATTTTTTGAGAAGTTTCCAGGCTCCCAGTCCAAAGCCGACGGCAATAGGCACGTTGATCAAAAAGACCAGGTTCCAGGCGAAATCGTCAACCAGCCATCCCCCCAGGATGGGGCCGACAACCGGCGCAACCAGTGTCGTCATCGACCAGATGCCGATTGCCATACCCGCCTTGTCTTTTGGGAAAATGCGTAACAAGAGCGTTTGTGAGAGCGGCATCAGGGGACCGGCACTCAGGCCCTGGAACACGCGCGCCACAACCAGCATTCCGATCGAGTTGGAAACCCCGCATAGGGTGGAAAAAATCCCGAACAGGATCATGGAAACGATGAACACTCGCACCGAACCAAAGCGTGCAGCGAGCCAGCCGGTTAGCGGCACGGCAATGGCCTCACCGACAGCGTAGGAGGTGATAACCCACGTACCCTGGCTTGCCGCCGCGCCAAGTGAGCCAGCCATGTTAGGCACCGCCACGTTGACAATCGTCATGTCCAGGATGGCGATGAAATTGGCGCCCGCCAGCATGAGGGCGGCAACCAGCAACATGCCGCCTGTCAGAGATTTATCTGATTCCTGAGGGCCGATGGTTCCAGGCGTTGCAGCGTGAATAGCTTGACTCATGGTTGCACATCTTTCATTAACGCTCGTCACGGGTATCGATTACTGCATTCATCGAAAGTCCTACTTTGAGCGGGTGTGCTTGTAGTTCCTTGGGATCAAGCTGGATGCGAACCGGCAGACGCTGTACCACCTTGATCCAGTTGCCTGTGGCATTTTGTGCAGGAATGGCGGCAAATGCAGAACCCGATCCACCAGAGAAGCCGGCGACGACGCCGTGGTAAGTCACGTTCTTGCCGTAAATGTCGGCGTGCAGCTTGACGGGCTGACCGGTTTTGACTTTTTTCAGCTGCACTTCTTTAAAGTTGGCGTCCACGTAGATTTCATTCACGGGTACTACTGCCATGAGCGGCATGCCAATTTGCACACGCTGGCCCACCTGTACCTGCCGACGTGCTACCACGCCGTCTACGGGAGAAACGAGGGTGGTGCGATTCAGGTCCACCGTTGCTTGTTCAAGGCGGGCACGGGCGGCCATAACTTCAGGATGGTTGTCCGCTGTCGTGTCCGCGATCAGGACCGCATTTGCTTCTTTTGCGGCAGTTGCTGATTTGAGGTTGGCCGTGGCGGTATCAAAGGCATTTTTGGCCCGGGTCAGATCATCGCCCGAAACGGAGCCGGATTCGACTAACGCCTGACGGCGCACAAGATCAACCTTGGCACGCTCGAAGTCGGCTTGACGCGCCTTGATTTGTGCGCCGAGATTACTACCGGTTGCGACCAAGCTTTTTACGTGCCGAATGGCCTGGTTCAGTTCGGCTTCGGCTTGCGCCAGTGCCAGCTTGGCATCCGTTGGGTCAATCTGCAGCAGCACATCACCCTTTTTCACTGCCTGGGTATCTGTGACTTTGACGTCAAGCACAGTCCCGCCCACGGCTGGGGTAATGGCGGCCACTTCTGCCGCCGCGTAGGCATTGTCAGTCGATACGAAGTGGGAACCGTAAAGCATCCAATAGGTAGCAACGCCAATAGCTGCCAAGGTAACAACACCTCCTAAAGCAGCCAGGCGTTTGTTGCGGCGTTGCTTGATTTGGTTTTGGGCGATTATTTCGGCGGCGTTTTGTGTATTTTCAGACATGGCAAAAGATTCTGTATGTTATTGGTCGAAGGAGTTAGTTCGGAGAAGGTGCGCTGGACGCCAGGTAGCCGCCCCCCAAGGCACGGTTGAGGGCGATGTCCAGAGTCCATGACTGCGCCCGTAGGTTGGTTTGTTGCTCCAAGCTGGCCAGCAGGGTTTCTTCTGCTGATAGGACTTCCAGATAGGTTGCCAAACCGCCTTCGTAGCGGTTGCGCGCCAGCCGGTGTGTTTCGGACGCTGCGTCCACGGCCTCTTGGGCCTTGCCCAGACGTTTCACCAAGGATTTTTGGCTTACGGCTGCATCGGCCACGTCTTGCAGGGCGTGGGCCACTGTGGCGTTGTAATGCGCCATGCTTTCGACATACGCGGCGTTTGCACCGCGCAATTCGGCCTGAAGACGGCCGCCATTGAAAATGGGCAAGGAAATGGCAGGCCCAAAGCTGCCGATGCCAGAACCGCTCTTGCTCAACATGTCAAGCCCCAGTGCCTGCAGGCCAATGAAGGCGGACAGATTCACGTTGGGATAGAACTCGGCCTTCTTTTGTTTCATCCGGTTGGATTGAGCCTGCACCATCAAACGTGCGGCAGCAATGTCCGGTCGTCGGCCCAGTAGATCGGCCGAAAGATGGCTGGGCAGGCCGAAGGATTTGTCCAGCTTGAGTTGCGGAGGCTCAATGGCCAGGCCACGGTCTGGTCCTTGACCCATGAGGGCGGCAATGCGGTTGCGTTGCAATGCGATGTGTTCGTCTATCGCCAGCAAGTCGCTTTCAGTGACCGCACGTGCGGCGTCGGCAGCGCGCACGCCGATACGGTTTTCCAGGCCATTTGCATGACGTTTGGCTAATAGTTCTGCCGTTTTTTTGCGTATGGCACTTGATTGCATGGCAAGCTGGCGCTTTTCATGCAGACGGCTCAATTCGGCATAGTTGGCAGCAATGCCGCTTGCCAGCAGCAATTTGGTTTGGGCCACCTCGGCGCGGCGTGCCTCTCTTTCGGATGTGGCCGCCGCAAGGCCTGCGCGGTTCTTGCCCCAGAAATCCAACTCCCACGTGAAGTCGATACTGACACGCCCATAATCGTTCCAGCCTTCCGTGGCGGGGGTCTTTGGCATGAGGTGGTTATAACTTAGCTTGTCTGTGCTGATATTGGCGCCGGCATTCACCTGTGGCATCAAGGATGATCCGGCCACTTGCGCGAAAGCCTCGGCACGTTGCAAACGGGCGTTGGCTGCCATCAGGTCGGGGGCGTCCTGCAACGCTTCATCAATCAATGTGTTGAGCTGCCGGTCGCCATACGCTGTCCACCATTGATCCGCTGGCCAGTTGGCCGGTTCAGTCCGGAAAGATTCTGCTGAAGCGAAGGCATCCGGTGTTTTTATGGGAGGCAACGCCTGCTGCGCAGGCAACTGGGCACAGCCGGATGCTGCTATGGCAGCGCATACCAGCATCAGCGGCAAATGCAATCGATGTATACAAGACATGGGTAGAGAGTTATCCGCAGGCATCAAGGCTCCATATATAAACCGCTTGGTTTAGTAAAGAGTTGGATTGTAGCGGGCGGATGGTCTAAACTGAACCGGTTGGTTTACAAAAAAAGAGGCTTGACATGCGAACAAAAAGCGAGACAAAAAAGCAAGCGATCCTGCAGGCCGCAGCAGAAGTTTTTCAGGAATTTGGGTTTGAACGCAGTTCAGTTTCGGACATTTGCGAGCGCGTTGGTTGCTCCAAGCCGACCTTGTATAACTACTTCACCTCCAAGGAAGAATTGTTCTCGGAGGTTGTCTTTGAGGCCACCGAAAAAGAATTTCTGGCAACTTTCGAGGCCCTGGATCTGAACCAGGAAGACCTTACGCTGTCTTTAATATCTTTTGGAGAACGTCTTCTTGCATTGCTGTACTCGCCACAAGTTCAAGCCGTAAGGCGCATGATGGTGTCCGAGGCGGGCCGTTCTGAGCTTGGTCGCAGATGCTATGAAATGGGGCCGATGCGTAGCAATGCGGTAATTTCCGCCTTTCTGAAACAGGCGATGGACCAAGGCAAACTGCGAAAGGCAGATCCTCATATTGCAAGTATTCACCTCAAGGCTTTGCTGGAAGCTGAATGGATCGAGCCATTCCTGTTCAATACCCTGCCCAGACAGAACGCAGATCAGATCAAAGCAATGGTTTCGAGAGCCGTGGCAACATTCATGACCGCGTATCAAGTTTTTGATGCGTAACTCGAATTTCCCAAGATAGGCGGGATTCACAAAAAAATGACCCGCCGTATAACGGGCGGGTCATCGTGATAGGTGATGCGGCGTTCACAACCAAACCACTCGCTATTGGGGCCAATGAGCACTGCTGCGGGTTGCTGCGGGTTGCTGCGGGCTTGCGGGTGTTTGTCACCGAGAGAGCAGTTCAACGTAGGCCTGATAACTGTAACTCCGGTTCTTTTTTTGGCCAGTCATCTCGGCCACGATGCCCAACTCTTCCAGTGCCTTGACCGCCGCCGTTGCGGTCGGGAAACTGGTGTCCAGTTGTTGACGCACGCGTTCGATGGTGAAGCGCGGCATCATCGGCAGCATTTCGAACAGCCGGTAGCTCGTCGGGCCTGCCTTGGCGGATTGCAACAAGCGCCTACGATCGGTGGCCACAAGGCTGGCGACCTCAATGATGTTTTTCTCGGCGTCACCCGCAGCCGTGGCCACACCTTCCAAAAAGAACGTGACCCAAGACTCCCAATCCCCCTTCGTGCGGATGGCAGAAAGCCGACGGTAGTACTCCGCCTGGTGTTGTTTCAGATAGCCGCTGAGGTACATCAAGGGTTCAGACAGCAATCCCCAATGTTCAAACAGGGCTGCGATCAGCAGTCGGCCGATGCGTCCGTTGCCATCCAGGAACGGGTGGATGGTTTCAAACTGCGCATGGATCAGGGCCACCTTGACCATCGGCGGCAAATCCGTCGCCGTGTCGTGAATGAACCGTTCCATGTCGGCCAGCAGCGTGGGAACGTGCTCCGGCGGTGGCGGTACGAAAACCGCATTGCCGGGTCGTGTGCCACCGATCCAGTTTTGCGACTGGCGCAACTCCCCGGGTTGCTTGCCTGCACCTCGGGCCCCATCAAGCAAGCGCCGGTGCGCCTCGCACAACAGCCGCACGCTGATGGGTAGCCCTTTGGGATCACGCAGTTGCTCCTGCGTCCAGCGAAAGGCATGCAGGTAGTTGGTCACTTCCTCCACATCGTCGGTGTTGCTGACCTTGAAACCTGCTTCCTCATCGAACAGGTCGGTCAGCGTGGCTTGCGTGCCCTCAATCTGCGATGTAAGCAGGGCTTCCTTGCGGATCGCGCTATATAACAACCAATCCACCGACGGCACCAATCCTGACACGCCTGCCAGACGCGCAAGCGCCAGTTCTGTCTGCCGGTTGAGGTCAGTGAAAACCTCGGGTGACAGCGCTGGAACAGATGGCGGCAAGGCATGGGGCACGAATGCGCGCACCGATTCGCCGAGCGTCGTGGAAATCGAGTAGGTTCCAGTGGTGCGTGTCATTGAAAGCGGCCTTTAGTAGAGTATTTCCAAATTAAAACACTCTTTAATTCTATTGGCAACAATTAAAGATCGCTTTCATTGGTTCGTGGTCCGTCACTTCACCCGCCGCAGACGCTTGACGACCTCGGCCACCGGCTTGACCTTACCCTGCGCAAGCTGATCTTCACCGTGTTGCAGGATGGCCTGCAGCGCAGTGACCTCACCATCCTGGCGCACTGCGGTGAAAAGCGGGCATGCAGGAAGGCTTTGTTGTTCTTGCTGGCGGAGTACAGGCCTTGCACCAGACCCATCAGCCCGGCGCGGTGGAAATCCCCCAGTTTGGTTTTGACATCGCTCCAGCTGGGGTTGGTTTTTGGCGTTTTTTTCGTAGCCATGCGCGTCAGTCCTCGTCCTTGCCGGGCGTGCCGCCGTATTCAATTTGTTTCAGCAGCCGATCGAAATCACTCTCAAACAGCCGATCCTGCACGATGCGGTATTTCTCGAATTCACTTTCCGCGTGGGCCTTGGCGATTTCTGCTGACACCTTGCCCGCGTCCTGCAGAATGTCCCTGTCCCACAGCTTCAGGAAGCCGCTCAAGCGTTCTTCCCAATCCCGCATGGTCATGGGAATGCGGCGCATGGCCTGGAGTTCGGCCATGTCCAGGTAGGCCGACACGATGCGCTGTAGCTGCGCCAACTCGAACTCCAAAAGGTAGTTCTTGGCAACAGACACATCGTATTTGTGAATCTTGCCGTGAGGCGCGCCTTCCCAATGAGTCAGGCCCATGTTTTCCTTTTGGTGATCGGCCCGATCCACGATCACTTTGGCCGCCGTTTGGCCGTGAATGGCGT
>JAGPIR010000066.1 GCA_018054915.1 Allobrachymonas sp. | reverse complement strand
GGCGGCATCGCCTACAACGCCGAAGAATTCGAAACCATCTGCAAGCGCGGACTGGAAGCATCCCCCACCAACGAATTGCTGATCGAGGAATCGCTGCTGGGCTGGAAAGAATACGAAATGGAGGTGGTGCGCGACAAGGCGGACAACTGCATCATCGTCTGCTCGATCGAGAACCTCGATCCCATGGGCGTGCACACGGGCGACAGCATCACCGTGGCCCCGGCGCAGACGCTGACCGACAAGGAATACCAGATCATGCGCAACGCCAGCATTGCGGTGCTGCGTGAAATCGGCGTGGATACCGGTGGATCAAACGTGCAGTTCTCGGTCAATCCTGAAGATGGGCGCATGATCGTGATCGAAATGAACCCGCGCGTGTCACGCTCCTCGGCGCTGGCGTCCAAGGCCACGGGTTTTCCGATTGCCAAGATCGCGGCCAAGCTGGCCGTGGGTTATACGCTGGACGAACTCAGGAATGACATCACCGGCGGGGCCACGCCGGCCAGCTTCGAACCAAGCATTGACTACGTTGTTACCAAAATTCCACGGTTTGCGTTCGAAAAATTCCCCGCAGCCGACAGCCGCTTGACTACCCAAATGAAAAGTGTGGGCGAGGTTATGGCCATTGGCCGAACCTTCCAGGAATCGTTCCAGAAAGCCTTGCGCGGATTGGAAGTCGGCGTGGATGGCATGAACGAAAAGACCAAGGATCGTGAACTACTCGAAAAGGAATTGGGTGAACCAGGTCCGGAGCGCATCTGGTATGTGGGCGATGCCTTCGCGGCTGGCTGGACAGTTGATGAAGTGCATGATCTGACCAAAATCGACAAGTGGTTTTTGGTGCAAATCGAGGAAATCGTCAGGATCGAACTGGCAATCGACCGGCTCGTGGAAGATAAAGGCAGTGCCGCACTCGACGCGATTGACGCGGAGACCTTGCGCGAACTCAAGAAAAAAGGGTTTTCCGATCGCCGCCTGGGAAAACTGCTGCAGTGTGGCGAAAAGGCCGTGCGCGCACGCCGCTACAACCTGAATGTGCGTCCGGTGTACAAACGCGTGGATACATGTGCTGCCGAATTTGCTACAGGCACCGCCTATATGTACTCCACTTACGAAGAGGAGTGCGAGGCAGAGCCGACAGGCAATAAAAAGATCATGGTGCTGGGCGGTGGCCCCAACCGCATCGGGCAGGGCATCGAATTTGACTATTGCTGTGTGCATGCGGCTCTGGCCATGCGCGAAGACGGTTATGAAACCATCATGGTCAACTGCAATCCGGAAACCGTATCGACTGATTTCGACACTTCGGATCGCTTGTATTTCGAGCCATTGACGCTTGAGGATGTTCTTGAAATCGTCGACAAGGAAAAGCCTACGGGCGTGATCGTGCAGTATGGCGGGCAAACGCCGCTCAAGCTGGCGCTGGGACTGGAGGCTGCCGGTGTGCCCATCATCGGCACCACCCCCGACATGATCGACGCCGCCGAAGACCGTGAACGTTTCCAGAAGCTGCTGCATGCGCTCAAGCTGCTGCAGCCGCCAAACGCCACAGCCCGTACCGAGGCTGAAGCGCTCGAGAGGGCCGCCGAACTGGGGTACCCCCTGGTGGTGCGCCCCAGCTACGTGCTGGGTGGCCGCGCCATGGAGATCGTGCATGAACAGCGCGATTTGGAGCGCTACATGCGCGAAGCCGTCAAGGTCAGCAATGATTCGCCGGTGCTTCTGGATCGCTTCCTGAGCGATGCCATCGAATGTGACGTGGATTGTGTGCGCGATGCACAAGGCCGCACCTTTATCGGCGGGGTGATGGAACACATCGAACAGGCAGGCGTCCACAGCGGTGACTCGGCCTGTTCGTTGCCTCCGTATTACCTGTCGGCAGCCACGGTTGAGGAGATCAAGCGCCAGACCCGAGCCATGGCGCAGGCGCTCAACGTGGTGGGATTGATGAACGTACAGTTCGCCATCCAGGAGCAGTCACAGCCAGATGGCAGCAAAAAGGACGTGATCTACGTGCTCGAGGTCAACCCGCGTGCCAGCCGTACTGTGCCGTTTGTCAGCAAGGCAAGCGGTGTGCAGCTGGCCAAGGTGGCCGCGCGCTGCATGGCTGGACAGACGCTGGACCAGCAAGGTATCGGGGCTGAAATCACGCCGCCATATTTCAGTGTGAAAGAAGCCGTGTTCCCATTCGTCAAGTTTCCGGGCGTGGACACCATCCTCGGTCCTGAAATGAAATCCACCGGCGAAGTCATGGGTGTGGGCAAGACATTCGGCGAGGCCTTTCTCAAGGCTCAAGTGGCTGCCGGCGAAAAATTGCCGGTGTCTGGAAAGGTGTTCCTGACGGTCAAAAACAGCGACAAGCCCACGGCCATCAAAATTGCCCGGCAGCTCAGGGAAATGGGGTTTGACCTGGTGGCTACACGGGGCACGGCCAAGGCCATTGCCGAGGCCGGCATTGACTGCGCCGTTGTCAACAAGGTGGTCGAAGGCCGTCCACACATCGTGGACATGCTCAAAAACGACGAAATCACAATGGTGATCAACACGGTAGAGGAGCGCCGCAACGCCATTGCCGACAGCCGGGCCATCCGCATCAGTGCGCTGGCTGCGCGCGTCACTACCTTCACCACCATCGCAGGAGCAGAGGCCGTGGTAGAAGGCATGCGCTACATCGATACGCTGGGTGTTATTTCCGTACAGGAAATGCATGCAGCGCTGGCAGATTAAACCGGCTGGTTTGCAGGCATAATCCACCAGTTGCCGCCGGAATCAGCCCCGGCGGTTTCGCTTTTTTGTACGTCTGTACATATATATCCATTGCGGCGCGGGGCGTCCAGAAGATGTCATGACAACCATTCCACTTACCCTCAAGGGTGCAGAAAAACTCAAGGCCGAATTGCAGCGTCTCAAGACGCAGGACCGTCCAGCGGTCATCGCCGCGATTGCCGAAGCCCGCTCGCACGGCGACCTAAGTGAAAACGCCGAATACGATGCTGCCAAGGACCGGCAGGGCTTTATCGAGGGACGCATCAAGGAAATCGAAGGCAAACTCTCCAGCGCACGCATCATTGATCCTGGTCAGCTCCATGCCGATGGCCGCGTGGTCTTTGGCGCGACGGTTGACCTCGAAGATGAGGATTCTGGCGAAAAACTGAGCTACCAGATCGTAGGCGAAGACGAGGCCGACCTGAAGCTGGGCCTGATCAACGTTGGCAGCCCGATTGCCCGCGCATTGATCGGCAAGCACGCCGGGGATACCGCAGTGGTGGAAGCGCCCGCCGGAACGCGCAGCTACGAAATCGTAGACGTTCGCTACATTTGATCCGCGCAGGACCGGACCCCTTGCCAGAATCAACCGGGCATTAAACGGCAATCAAGGAGTAGGGCAGGGAGCGCAGTTTAAGCTCGGCTCCAGTCATGCTTCCTGCGTGCAGGCTGCCATCGCCTGCCTGAACGGCGTCAGCGGCCTGATTTTGCAAGGAAGCGAATACCACGCAATCCACGCCCTGGACGGCAGATTGCACGACAGTGCCGCAAACCGCAGGTTCCGCAGCAGTGGATGCTGGCCGGAACCAGATGTCATCCCCGGCAGCGATAGCGAGTTTTTCGGCAACATCATGGGCCAGGGCGATGTACCCGCGCCGCTTGATAGCCCCGCGAAACTGGCTGCGGGCCACCACTTCCTGTCCGGGATAGCAGCCCTTGCGAAAATTCACTCCTCCCACGCTTTCGAAGTTGACCATCTGTGGCACAAAAACCCCGCTGCAGGCGTTTTCAATGGTCGCCACGCCGCTGGCCGTTTCCGACCATTCCCACTGGTACATGTCGAGTGACGGACCATCCGGAACGGGAAGGGCAGGAGTTTGCAGACACAGTGTGCGCGGCACGGCAGATTGTCCGGGTGCCGCTGCAGCCGGGTACAAGCTGACCAGATAGCGCACAAGGCCGTTTTCCCGCACGGCCTGGCACTGCCAGGGGGCAGGAGGCATGCCGCCCCCTTGCGCCTGCCAGGCGTTTACCGCGGCATCCCCCAGCAAGCCGTAGGCTTCCATGGTTGTCGTCGCATCTTCAATCACCACCTTGCTGCGCAGCACAAACATTTTGAGTTTCTGCACAAATTGCCCCAAAAGGTCTCTCCTGCACAGCAACCAATAGGCCGCACCGGCCTTCTCCTTGCTTTCGCAAACCAGCACAAAACTGGCCAGCATGCGGCCCTTGGCATTGCACCAGGCTGCCAGCCGGGCACCATGAACCGGTAACAGGGCTACGTCCTGGGTCAACTGGTTGTGCAGGAATGTGGTGGCGTCTGCTCCATGGATGCGCACCATTGCCCAGTTGCTGAACTGGTCGGCATGTTCACCCACCAGGCAGACCACGCCATTGCCTGCGTGAAATAGCGACGAATCTGGACGAGGAGAGGAGGGTACATTCATGGCATCGACAGAAAAATAACAATGGATAAGCTCGACGCTGAATTATGATTCCTGTTCTGTGAGCGGTAGCAACCTGTCGATGTTTTGACCTTGCTTGACATAATTTAAATTCGGGGCTTTTTGGTGCGTACGATCTGGAAAAACCTTGTCATTGCCCTTTTGGCTATTGTGGTGCTCGCAGGAGTCGCCGTTTTCTGGTGGTCTGGGCAACCATTGGGACTCAAGCAGAATACGGCTGAGTTTTCTGTCGAACCGGGCGATGACGCAGAGGCCGTTACCAAAAGCATTATTCGATCCGGGGTCGGAATGCCCACTACCTTGCTGGGAGCATGGCTTTCCTGGACTGGTCAATCCGGCCGTTTCAAGGTGGGTAGTTATGAATTACGCAAGGACGACACGCCGCGTACCCTGCTGCGCAAATTGGTGCGTGGTGAGTTCGGTTTGAAAAAATTCCGTATCGGTGAAGGCTGGAACATGCGGCAATTGCGCACGGCGTTGCTTGCAGCCGATGGCATGAAGAACGAAAGCGCCGGCTTAAGCGATGCTGCTCTATTGAAAGCCATTGGCGGGGATGCGTTGGATTCAGCCGAAGGCATGTTTTTTCCTGATACCTATAAATACGCCAAAAATACGTCGGACCTGGATATTTTGCGGTTGGCGCACCAAACCATGCAACGCAAACTGGAGTCCGCCTGGAGCGGACGCGCCGACGGGCTGCCATTGCAAACACCTTACGATTTGCTCAAACTCGCCAGCATCATTGAAAAAGAAACCGGATATGAGTCTGACCGTCCGATAGTTTCTGCGGTAATGATCAACCGGCTGCGTATCAACATGCGGTTGCAGACCGATCCGACCGTAATTTATGGACTGGGCAAAGCATACGATGGCTCATTGAGCCGGGCCGACCTGATGCGCGATACGCCATTCAATACCTATACTCGCCAGGGTCTGCCTCCCACGCCAATTGCCATGCCCAGCGAAGCAGCACTGGCGGCAGCAGCCAGTCCGGGAGACAGCAAGGCGCTTTATTTCGTGGCACGCAACGATGGCACTGGTGCCAGCGAGTTCAGCGAAACACTAGAGGCGCATAACCGTGCCGTACAACGATTTATCCTCAAAAGGCCATGAGCACAAACGAAACCTCCAAACGGGGGCTTTTCATTAGTCTGGAAGGCATTGATGGCGCGGGCAAAAGCACTCACATCGCTCCATTGGCGCAGGCATTTGCCGAGAGCGGCAGAACGGTTCGGTGCAGCCGTGAGCCCGGAGGAACCCCCTTGGCAGAATCCTTGCGCCAGCTGGTGTTGCATGAACCCATGGATGCTCTGACCGAGGCCCTTTTAGTGTTTGCGGCGCGCCGCGACCATGTGCGCCAGGTGATTGCACCGGCCCTCGCACGCGGCGACGTGGTTCTGTGCGACCGTTTTGCCGATGCCACCTTCGCGTATCAGGGGGGCGGCCGCGGTTTTGACTGGGAAACCTTGCAGACACTGGAAAAAATGGTCCTGACGTGGCAAAACGGCAGCCAGGCCCATGCATATGGCTTGCTGCAGCCGGATTTGACCCTTTGGTTTGATGTGCCTGCTGCCACCGCAGCCGCACGCTTGTCAGGCGTGCGTGCACCGGACAAATTCGAAGCGCAATCAGCCGAATTTTTTGAACAGGTCAATGGTGGTTATGCCAGGCGCGCAGCCGAAAATCCATACCGGTTTGTGCGGATCGACGCAGCGCAACCGGTTGAAAATGTACGACAGCAGGTCATCACGGCCATTCGTTCCAGGGGCTGGCTGTGAATGCATCTTCGTTGCAGCTGGCTGCAGGATTGCCTCCATGGATCAAGCGCCAGGCCATTGCGCTGCTGCAGCAACGTGGGCATGCCTGGTTGTTGCAGGGGCCATCGGGACTGGGCCAGCGGGCGCTCGGTTTGGCGCTGGTACAAGCCTGGCCGTGCGAACAACCACAGACAGACGGATTGGCCTGCGGCAAGTGTCCGGGCTGTCATGGCGTTGGTTCACATACTCATGCCGATTTGCATGTGCTCATGCCGGAAGTGCACATGCTGGAGCAGGGCTGGTCGATTGATGAACGGTTGCAGAAGGAAATCGACGACAAGAAGCGCAAACCCAGCAGGGAAATCCGCATCGAGGCTATGCGTGCAACCATCGAATTCGCACAACGGACCAGCAGCAGAAACTGTGGCAAGGCCGTACTGGTGTATCCGGCCGAACGCATGAACGCCATCACGGCCAACGCTTTGCTCAAGACCCTCGAAGAACCCGCAGGTGACACCCGCTTTGTGCTAGTTAGCGAAGCGGCGCACCTATTGCTGCCAACCGTCCGAAGCCGCTGCATGTCCCATACCCTCCACTGGCCCCCCCATCAGGAGGCTTTGTCCTGGTTGCAGGCCCAGGGAATGGATCAGACCGATGCAACCGTCCTGTTGGCTGCGGCTGGAGGCCGTCCCCAGGATGCTCTTGATCTGATGGCGCAGG
>JAGPIR010000065.1:5374-6972 GCA_018054915.1 Allobrachymonas sp. | reverse complement strand
GATGCGCCCTGCACCAGCACCGCATCGCCCGGCTGCGCCTGTTGCGCCGCCACCTGCACCTGCAGCTTTCCACTGGGCAAGTAACACCGCACCTGCTCCAGTTCCAGCGCGGGTCCCGCCACCCGGTACTGCCAGGCTGCTTCCCCGTCGGCACGATCCGGTCTATCCTGAGCCTGCGGCACATGGATGCTGGACTCCAGTTCGCGCAAGGCCCGGGCCACGCCGCGGTCAAAACTGGTCAGGCGCTCGGTGGTGGCGCGCCAACTGGCCAGGCCCGCATAGCTGTCGATGAACCAGCTCAGCGAATCCTGCACCTTGCCAAAAGCGTTGGAGATCTGGATCACGTCGCCAAGCTTGATGGCGCCGCTGAAATAGCGCGGCGCCGCCACAAGAAACGGGAAGATGATCGCCGCCTGCTGGAAAAACGAAGTGAACCAGATCAGCCCCTTTTGCGCCTTGATGAGTTGGAGCATATTGCCCAGCACCTTGCCGAAGCGGGCATCCAGATGCTGGCGCGATGCAGCCTCGCCACGATCAAAGGCCACGGCCTCGCTGTATTCGCGCAGCCGCACCAGGCTGTAGCGGAAATCGGCCTCGCGCCATTCCTGCCAGTAGTTCAGGCGGATCAGCCGGCGGCCGATGAAATGGGCAAATACGCTGCCCACGACGCAATAGGCAAGGGCCACCCACACCATGTAGCCCGGCACGGTCACCACCTGTGCGCCCAGCGGCACGCCGATGCTGCCGGAAACCGTCCAGAGGATGCCGATGAACGACACGAGCGTGACCGTGGCGTTGAGCAGGCCCATGCTCATGCCCAGCGCGCTGCCCGTGAAACGTCCGATGTCTTCCTGGATGCGCTGGTCGGGGTTGTCGGGCACACTGGCCGCACCGCTTTGCCGCATCAGCTCCAGGTGGTAGTAGCGGTAGTTGGCCAGCCACTTGTCCATGTAGTGCCGCGTCATCCAGCCGCGCCAGCGCAAATCCAGCCGCTGGGTGATGTAGAACTTGTACACCGCCAGCACGATGGCGGTGAATGCCAGAACAGCAAATACCTGCATCTGCCGCCAGAACACCGCCGCATCCTTTTCCTGCAGCGCGTTGTAGAACGTGTTGTACCACCGGTTGAACTGCACGCTCATGTACACCGTGGCCAGGTTCAGCACAAGGATGAGCGCCAGCAGCAGGCGCGCGCGCCATTTTTCCTCAGAACTGAAATACGGCAGCGACAGCCGCCAGGCGTCGCGCAAAAAACGCCCCCAGCCGCCGCGGAAGGGATCAGTGAGGGTGTCGGTAGTGTGTGCTTGTGCCATGCGCACTATTGTGCAGCACGACAGACGCGAGGCTGGCCCCGTTCATACCCGGGGCTTCCCGAAAGCCGCGGCGCAGCTTGCACGGGGGTTTGAATATCTTCCTTAGGCCTTTTCGCGCAACCCCAGCACGTCGAACATGTCGAAAAGCCCACGCCGCTTGTCCGCCAGAAAACGCGCCGCGCGCAGGCTGCCCTGGGCATAGCCGGCACGGCTGCTGGATTTGTGGCTGATTTCGATGCGCTCGCCCGTACCGGCAAACAGCACCGTATGGTCGCCTACGATGTC
>JAGPIR010000065.1:0-5274 GCA_018054915.1 Allobrachymonas sp. | reverse complement strand
TGGCTGCTCCTGCAAAACGGGCGGTTTGTTTGTTTCGGCAAAGCGTGCAAGCTGTTCCGGGGCTGCCTGCAAATTACGGGGCTTGTAGGTTTTTCTGCTGCCGATCAGGTCGACAAATTCCTGCTCGGTTGGCAGCCCGTCCGCGCCTTCAACGCGCGTCAGCACATCGCCAGAAAAGAATGCCGACACTGCATATTTCTGCGGCACCACGCCGGGACGGTTTTGCATGGTGAAGACATAATCCCAGCGCTCGGCGCGGAACATGTCCACGAGCAGCGGCGTTCCCAGAATTTGGCGCACCTGCGCACGCGTTTGGCCAACCTGCAAGGCCTGCGCCTGCTCCCTGGAAATGAAGTTGCCCTGCAGCACCTCATGCCGGTAAATGCCGCAGCCTGACAAGGCAGCGGCAGTCACCATCAGGGACAATGCCGCAGCCCGCAACGGCTTCCAGCCGGAACGGCAGCGGACGAAGGGGATGGCTTTCATGGAAATGCTCCGTTGAGGCAAAATGAACGCGATAACAGGCGCAACTGCGCAAATGTGCGGGCGGTGCTGCATGGTCATTTTCCCTGCGGACGCCCGGTTTTTCCTGTTGCGCGCATTGTAGCGGCTAGCCTGCAAAGCAGCCTGCATGGCAGGCAAGGACTGTAGTGTGCCGTCATTTGCTCTTGGAGACCCCAGGCATGGATCCTGCTGAAGAAATAAAAAACTCCGGCCTCAAGGCCACCGGACCCCGCATGAAGATTCTCGGCCTGTTCCAAAACGCCACGCAGCGCCACATGAGCGCCGAAGACGTCTATCGGACGCTGCTGCAGCAAGGACTGGATGTGGGCATGGCCACCATTTACCGGGTGTTGGCCCAGTTTGAGCAGGCCGGGCTGCTGTGCCGCAACAGTTTTGACGGCGACAAGGCGATTTATGAACTCGACGAAGGCCTGCACCATGACCATCTGGTATGCCTGGACTGCGGTCATGTCGAGGAGTTTTACGATGCCGAAATCGAGAAACTCCAGCATCGCATCGCCCGCGACAAGGGTTATCGCTTGAGCGAGCATTCACTAAGCCTCTACGCCCATTGCACCAGGACCGGCTGCCCGCACCGGGATAAGACCTGACCCATTCGAAGCTGCCTATTGAAGGCCCCCTCACCCGGCCGCAACGGTTCTGCGCACGGGGTGTGGCCACCAATTGGACAGACCCTGGCGGCGACACAACCGCTCTTGGTCGCGGCCAGTAGCTACCAACAGGCCCTACAATCTCGCCTTTGCCGGTTCTGCTCCATCCGGCTCGCATTGACCAACCGGAGCCATGTAGAGGAACACCATGTACAAAAACCTCGCGGCCACACTTGTGGCGGCCTTTTCGCTGCTTGCCGCAACAGCCACGCAGGCAGCCCCTCCCCAGCAAACACCGGTCAAGGCCGCATGGATCTACATGTCGCCAATTACCGAAGCCGGCTGGACGCGTCAACACGAAACCGCACGCCAGCAGGTGCAGCAACAGCTGGGCCGCAGCGTGCAAACCACCCATGTGGCCAATGTGCCTGAAGGGCCGGACGCCGAGCGCGTACTGCGCGACCTGGCCATGCAGGGCAACCAGATCATTTTCACCACCAGCTTCGGCTATATGGAGCCGGCCATGAAGGTGGCGCGCGATTTCCCGGACGTGAAGTTCGAGGTGCTCACCGGCTACAAGCGCGCACCCAACGTGGCCACGGCCAACGCGCGTTATTACGAAGGCCGCTACCTTGCGGGCATCGCAGCCGGGCGCATGAGCAAAAGCCAGATGGTGGGCTACGTGGCCGGGTTTCCCATTCCGGAAGTGCTGCAGGGCATCAACGCCTTCGCCCTGGGCGTGCGCTCGGTCAACCCGCAGGCCACGGTGCGCGTGATCTGGCTCAACGAATGGTTCAACCCCGCGCGGGAGCGCGATGCCGCCATGCTCCTCATGGATCAGGGCGCCGATGTACTCGCCTTCCACACCGCATCGACCGCCGTGGCCACGGCTGCGCAGGAGCGCGGAAAGTACGTGGTGGCCTACCATTCCGATATGCGCAAATTCGCGCCCACGGCGCAGATCGTGGCCGTCACCCACCACTGGGGCGATTATGAAACGGGCCGCATCCGCGCCCTGCAGGCCGGCCAGTGGCGCAGCCAGAACGTGTGGCAGGGCGTGAAGCAAGGCGCGGTGCGTGTGGGCGAATTCGGCCCCGCAGTACCCGCCGCAGTGAAAAAGGAAGTTCTGGCCCGCCAGGCCGACATCGCTGCCGCCCGCCTGCACCCGTTCACCGGCCCGCTGCAAAGCCAGGATGGCAAGTTCCGGCTTGCTGCCGGCAAGACCTTGAGCGACGAGCAGATTCTGGGCATGGACTGGCTGCTGCAGGGCGTGCAGGCTGCACCGTTTAGCCGGTAGCCCTCCGCCAGCACTGCGCTCAGGGCTGCACGGCCGCATCCCGGACAGGAAACTGGCGGCTGACCACCACCCCCTGACGCGCCAGCCGCTTGCGCAGCCTGAGCACCTGGTCGTCCTTGCTCAGCAGCAGGGCACCGTGTGCCACGGCCAGATCGATGAAACACTGGTCATCGGCATCCTTGCAGATGCAGGCGCAACGCGGTGCCGCTGGAACCTGCCGCACCCAGCGGTCCCGCCGGGTCAGCACCTGTTCAGGCGTCAGTCCATGAAAATGCAGCCGCTGCTCAATTTGCGGATAGCCCAGTACGCGCTGCAGTTCGTCCCGCATGCGCGAAGTGGCCAGCCATTGCAGGCTTGCAGCCTCCAGCGCCACGCGCAACGCAAGAGCGGCTGGTTCCTGAAACACCAGAACATCCAGCACGATATTGGTGTCGAGCACCACGCACGGCCATGTGCACGCCTGCACCATTGCAACCGGCGGGCCCGGATCAATCGCCGCGGCAGACATCGGCTCCAGATCGGGGGTCATGGTCCTGGCACCGGGTTTTCTCCGCCAGCGATCTGTTTCAGTCTGCCGCCATCCAGACGGAACAGTTGCGTCTGTGCAATGGTACGCAACCGCCCGGGAGCTTCCGACACCAAACCGGAAAAACGGATCTGGACATCGGCCGTTTTGGCGCCGCGTGAAAGGGGGTGCACTTCGCCGCTTACGGCATAACAGACATGTGCCGGCGCGCCTCCGGCTGGCTTGCCACTCCCGGACGCTGCCCCCTCATCCAGACCGGCAATCGCAGCGGCGGCGCCTGCATGCGTCACCCCCAGGCGTCCAATGCAATCGGCATATTGTCTGGCGTTGCTGCCCGCCAGGCGGGTTTCGAATATGCTGGTCATGGCCTCCGGTTGCAGCAGATATCCCTTGAGCCGGCTGCTGCATGCACCCTGACGACATGCGGACTGCGCGTAAGTGATCAGATAACGGCTGGCATCGAGCTTGTACACCTGCACGTCCGGCAACGAACCGGCCGGCATGAAATCGACATGGGACACCAGACGCGTGGCCCGCCACTTTTCCGCTGTGCGGTTTTCCGCGCCAGGAGCCACACTGGCCAGCGCTGGCGCTTCGTTCTTGAAAAAAATCACCCCGATATGAACCGGCGCCGTCACACGACCCTCTGATGCTGCCGTGGCGGCAGGCACACCATTAGCGGCTGTTCCCGACGCCACACCAGAAAGATTGGTGCCCAGCGGCAGGTCTGCCTGGGCCACTGATTCAATCACCAGAGCAAGCCGTGTTTCGCTAAGGCGCACGGCCTCGCGCGCGCGCACGGCCACCCGCTGGTTTTCGAATGCGTCAGGCCCAACTGTGTCCGCAGCCGACGCCGGCGCCTGCACGCCCGGATTGGCCGGATGCCGCGGCAACAGCAGTTCAGCCTGCCAATACACCTCGCCCGGCAAAACCAGTCCGTTTTCGGGGCCAAACGCAGCGTCCATCAGGATGTTTGGGTGCATGCCCGCGGCCACTCCTTGACGAAGCCAGTCGTCTTGTTTCGCCTGCTCATCCCTGCCACATCCTGAAATTCCCAGCGCCAACAGCATGATGACTGCCAGTCCGCCTGCCGCCCGATACAGACCGCGACCGCGCAGCCCCGGCACAAGAAACATGAATGCGTTCATGGTGCAGCGTTTCCGCGCGGGCGGTTGTGCACCCCTTGCGTATCTTTCTCTGCGGGTGGTCTATCCCGCTCTGGCCGGTCTTTGACCGGACTGCCCGAAACGATGTCGAAGCAGAACAGACGGCATTCGATCGGACCGTTCCACAGCGGCACTCGACGCGACGCCTGCAGGCGCATGCGGCCCGGCAGTGTCATGTCCGGACTCAATACCCAGGCCTTCCAGCCCACGTAATGCTTCTTCCAGTGGCTCGCAAGACGCGCAAAAAAGTCCGCCTCCCCGCCATTCGCCGCGTCCTCTGTCATCACCGCCCGTTCCCGCCCCGCATCAGCCATCCGGCGTGCGCGCGCGGCCGCATCCTGCCCGGCCACGCCCGCTGCGGCAATGCGCTCGCCATACGGCGGGTTGAGCAATAAGACACCCGTGCCGTCAACGGGCGGCATGCGCTGCAATGCGTCCCCCCCGCGCAGTTGCACGGCATGCGCCACTCCGGCACGCTCGGCATTGCGCTGGGCAAAGTCCACGATGCGGTGGGACACGTCGCTGCCAAAAATGAAAATATCCTGCGGCCGGATTTCGGCAGCGCGCGCTTCGTGCAGCAATTGTTGCCACAACGCAGGCTGATGCGGCAACAACCGCTCAAAGGCGAAACGGCGCTGCCCGCCCGGCGCGATGCGGCATGCCATCTGGGCAGCCTCGATCACGATCGTGCCGCTGCCACAGCACGGGTCGTACAGCGCCTGCCCGGATTGTGGCTGCCAGCCGCTGGCCGCCAGTATGGCTGCAGCCAGGGTTTCCTTGAGAGGGGCGTCGCCCTTGTCCTGCCGCCAGCCACGCTTGAACAGTGGTTCGCCTGACGTATCGATATACAGCGTGAGGTGTTGTGCGTCGAGATGGCCGTGAATGCGAACCTGGGGATAGTGCGTATCCACACTGGGACGGACGCCCGCCTTGGCACGAAAGCGGTCGGCCACGGCGTCTTTAATGCGCAACGCAGCAAAATTCAGGCTTTTGAGCGGACTGCGCTGCGCGGTGATCTCTATCTTGAACGTTTGCTGTACGCTAAACCACGTTTCCCACGGCACCTCACCAGCGGCGGCATACAGGTCATCCTCCCGGGCGTACGGCACAACAGCCAGTTGCACCAGCACCCGCTGCGCCATGCGGCTGTGCAGATTGAGCTGCATGACC
>JAGPIR010000002.1 GCA_018054915.1 Allobrachymonas sp. | reverse complement strand
GGCGGTGTGGCCGACAAGACCCGCGAAGCCATGCTGGTCTGTGAGGCCGCCGGTTACGATGTCGTGCTGATTGAGACCGTGGGCGTGGGACAGAGCGAAACCGCCGTGCATGGCATGGTCGACCTGTTTGTGCTTCTGCAATTGCCCAATGCGGGTGACGATCTACAGGCCATCAAGAAGGGCGTGATGGAAATTGCCGATCTGGTCGTCATTAATAAGGCTGATCTCGATGAAGTGGCCGCAATGCGCGCCCGCGCGCAGATCCAGTCGGCTCTGCGTCTGTTCGGCCTGCACGGAAATCCGCAGCGTGCGGCGCACGACGCGGCATGCTGGCAACCGCAGGTATTGCAGATCAGCGGCCTCAAGGGCGAAGGGCTCGATGCATTCTGGGGGGCCGTTGTCCAGTTCCGTGAAGTGCAAACCGCCAACGGACGGCTGGCCATGCGCCGACAGCAGCAATCGCTGGCCTGGATGTGGGAGCGTATCGATACGGGGTTGCGTGAGGCATTCCGTACCAGCCCGCAGGTTCGCGAGGTTTTGCCGGCCGTGCAGGAAAAAGTCCGGCTCGGCCAACTGGCCGCATCCACGGCGGCGCGCCAGTTGCTGCAGCGATCCGGGATCGGCAATTATGTTCCGGCGGCCAGTTCCGATAGTGGTGCGCCCCATGCTTTCGGGCCCGGCTCGTGCAATGAATAATCAACCCCCGCATGCATCACTGCATGCATCTATGTTTAGACGTCAAAACTATGAAGCACATCATTGAACAACTCGAACAAAAACGCACTGCCGCCCGTTTGGGCGGCGGTCAGAGGCGCATCGATGCCCAGCATGCCAAGGGGCGGCTGACGGCGCGCGAGCGCATCGATGTCTTGCTTGATGGCGGCAGCTTTGAAGAATGGGACATGTTCGTCGAACACCGCTGCACCGATTTCGGCATGGACGATAACCATATTCCCGGCGACGGTGTGGTCACGGGGTATGGCACCATCAATGGCCGTCTCGTGTTCGTGTTCAGTCAGGACTTCACCGTGTTTGGCGGTGCCCTGTCTGAAGCGCATGCAGAAAAAATCTGCAAGCTCATGGACCAGGCCATGAAGGTCGGTGCCCCAGTCATTGGCCTTAACGATTCGGGCGGTGCGCGCATCCAGGAAGGTGTGGCGTCGCTGGCGGGTTATGCCGAGGTGTTTCAGCGCAACGTTATGGCCAGCGGCGTGATTCCGCAAATCAGCATGATCATGGGGCCGTGTGCGGGCGGGGCGGTCTATTCACCCGCCATGACGGATTTCATATTCATGGTGAAAGACAGTTCCTATATGTTCGTCACCGGTCCGGATGTGGTCAAGACGGTGACGCACGAAAATGTCACGGCCCAGGAACTGGGTGGTGCGATCACGCATTCCACCAAGAGTGGCGTGGCCGACTTGGCTTTTGAGAATGATGTTGAGGCGCTGCTCATGCTGCGTCGCCTGTTCAATTACATCCCGGCCAACAATCGCGAGAAGGCGCCTCACCGTCCCACGCTTGATCCGGTCGATCGCGCCGACATGAGCCTCGATACGCTGGTTCCACCCAATCCGAACAAGCCCTATGACATGAAGGAACTCATCGTCAAGACGGTGGATGATGCGGAATTCTTTGAACTGCAGCCCGACTATGCTGGCAACATCATCATCGGATTTGCACGCATGGATGGCAACGTGGTAGGCATTGTGGCCAACCAGCCGCTGGTACTGGCCGGCTGTCTGGATATCAAGAGCAGCATCAAGGCGGCGCGCTTCGTGCGTTTTTGCGATGCATTCAATATCCCCGTACTGACTTTCGTGGACGTGCCCGGCTTCATGCCCGGCACTGCCCAGGAGTACGGCGGCATCATCAAGCACGGCGCCAAGCTGCTCTACGCCTATGCCGAATGCACCGTACCCAAGGTTACCGTCATCACCCGCAAGGCCTATGGCGGGGCGTACGACGTGATGAGTTCCAAGCACCTGCGCGGCGATGTGAACCTGGCTTGGCCCAATGCGGAAATTGCCGTCATGGGCGCCAAGGGCGCTGTGGAGATCATCTTCCGCCAGGACAAGGACGACCCTGAAAAACTGGCTCAACGCGAAGCCGAATACAGGGCACGCTTCGCGAATCCATTTGTGGCGGGCAGCAGGGGTTTCATCGACGATGTGATTCAGCCACATGAAACACGGCTGCGCATTTGCCGCAGCCTGGCCATGCTCAAGGACAAGAAGCTCGAAAACCCGTGGCGCAAGCACGGCAACATCCCGCTGTAAGCGTTTACGCTGCCATGCCCAAAGCCGTGATCGCCGCCCAGGCCGTACAGCTGACCGATATTCCAAATATTGGCCGCTCGATCGCGGCTGACCTCGTACAGGCGGGCATTCGCACGCCACAGGATGTCCGCAGCATGGATCCAGCCGCTATCTACGAAGCACTGCGTACGCCGATGGGGCAGCGTCATGATCCCTGCGTGCTGGACGTGTTTCTGGCTGCGCACGATTTCATGAACGGTGGTGCCGTGCGCCCATGGTGGGCATTTACCGCACAGCGCAAGACCATGCTGACCGCAGACAAAACAATTTGATTTCATTAAGGAACTCCATCATGTTCACCAAAATCCTGATTGCTAACCGCGGCGAGATCGCTTGCCGGATCATCACGACGGCCAAGAAAATGGGCGTTGCCACTGTGGCAGTCTATTCCGAGGCAGACAGCGAAGCGCGCCACGTACAGATGGCCGATGAGGCTGTACTGCTGGGCCCTGCGCCCTCGCGTGAGTCGTATCTGGTGGCCGACAAGATCATCGCGGCGGCCAAGCAAACCGGCGCCCAGGCCATCCATCCAGGCTACGGTTTTCTTGCCGAAAATGAAGCGTTCGCCAAACGGGTGGAAGAAGAAGGGCTGGTGTTCATCGGCCCCAAGCACCCGTCCATTGCAGCCATGGGCGACAAGATCGCTTCCAAGAAGCTGGCGCTAAAGGCCAATGTCAGCACCATTCCAGGTTACAACGACCCGATTGGCTCGTCCGAACAAGCCGTGGAAATTGCCAAAGGTATTGGCTATCCGGTCATGATCAAGGCCAGCGCCGGCGGCGGCGGGAAGGGTTTGCGTGTGGCTTTCAATGACAAGGAGGCTGCAGAAGGCTTCGAGTCGTGCCGCAACGAAGCGCGCAACAGTTTTGGCGATGAGCGCGTGTTCATCGAGAAGTTCGTCGAGGAGCCGCGCCACATCGAAATCCAGGTGTTGGGTGATGCTTTCGGCAACGTGATCTACCTCAACGAGCGTGAGTGCTCCATTCAGCGCCGTCACCAGAAAATCATCGAAGAAGCACCGTCGCCATTCATCAGCGAAGCGACCCGCAAGGCCATGGGCGAACAGGCCGTGGCGCTGGCCAAGGCCGTTAATTACCAGAATGCGGGCACGGTGGAATTCGTGGTCGGCAAGAACCAGGATTTTTATTTCCTGGAAATGAATACCCGTCTGCAGGTGGAGCATCCCATCACCGAGTGCATCACCGGACTTGATCTGGTGGAGCTGCAATTGCGTGTGGCAGCAGGCGAGAAATTGCCGCTTACGCAGGATCAGGTGCAACGTAACGGTTGGGCTATTGAGTGTCGCATCAACGCCGAAGATCCGTTTCGCAACTTCCTGCCGTCCACCGGACGCCTGGTGCGATTTAATCCACCGCCACAAACCATGTGGCAGGGCAACACACAGGATCTGTATGGCGTACGGATCGATACCGGCGTGCAGGACGGCGGTGAAATTTCGATGTTCTATGATCCGATGATCGCCAAGCTGATCGTGCATGGCAAGGACCGCAGCGACGCCATTGCCAAGGCGCGTGAGGCGCTTAACGGCTTTGTCATTCGCGGCGTGCAAAGCAACATTCCCTTCCATGCGGCGCTGTTGGCGCATCCCAAATTCATCGGCGGGGACTTCAACACTGGTTTCATTGCCGAACACTATGCGCAAGGGTTTCGATCGGAAGACGTTCCGCATGACGATCCGTGCTTCCTGCTGGCATTGGCGGCGCGGCTGCACATGTGGTATCGCAACCGTGCGCAAGGCTTGCAAGGCCAGTTTTGGGAAGGCGGTAAGCGCTTGCCCAGGCGCAAGTTCACTGTTTGCGCACTTGGCAAGGATGGGCAGAATACCTTTGTCAACGTCAGCCTGGGCGAAGTGGAGCTGGGCAAGCCAACCGTCGTCACCGTGCATGCTCCCGGCGGTGACCGTGAGTACAACCTGCTTGTCCGGCACATGCTCGGGGATGCACGCATCAGTGGCATCGTCAATGACAAGCCGTTTACGGTTCAGATGGAGCGTGGCATGGGCAAGAATCCGCTGGTTACGCGCGTCATCCACAACGGCACGCAGCTTGACGCAATCGTGATGAGTCCGCGCACGGCGGAACTACACAAGCTCATGCCCTACAAGGCGCCACCAGATATGAGCAAGTTTGTGCTCTCTCCCATGCCGGGGCTGCTGGTTCATGTGGCAGTACAGTTGGGACAGAAAGTGCAGGCCGGTGAACGCGTGGTTGTCATCGAGGCCATGAAGATGGAAAACGTACTCTTTGCCACGCGTGATGCGGTGGTGGCTAAAGTGCTGGCTACACCCGGAGAAAGCCTTGCGGTGGATCAACCGATTGTGGAATTTGAGTAATTGCGTTTCAGTGCGGGCAGAGCTGCTCCGCTCAGGTGCAGCCCGCCCGTGAATCTTTGCTCCTACTCCAAGATTGGGAGGAACCATAAAAAAACCCGCTGGATGCGGGTTTTTTTATGGCGAGGAAACAGCTGCTTATTTCAGCTTGGTTTCCTTGTATTCCACGTGTTTGCGCGCTTTGGGGTCAAACTTCATGATCGTGATTTTTTCTGGCATGGTCTTTTTGTTCTTGGTCGTAGTGTAAAAATGACCGGTTCCTGCCGAAGATTCGAGCTTGATTTTCTCACGGGTGCCTTTGCTGGCCATGATGGTGTCCTTTCAGTGTGATGGGGCGGTGTGGTATCAGGCCTGACCGCGGGCTCGCATGTCGGCCAGCACGGCGTCGATGCCATTTTTATCGATCAGGCGCAGAGCCGCGCTGGAAACACGCAGGCGCACCCAGCGGTTCTCACTTTCCACCCAGAAGCGGCGGTACTGCAGATTGGGCAGGAAACGGCGCTTGGTTTTGTTGTTGGCATGGGATACATTGTTGCCCACCATTGGGCCCTTGCCCGTCACTTCGCATTTGCGTGCCATGAGGACACTCCTTAAAGAACTGTTTATAAGACTCACAGAACAGCGGCAACGCTGGCCGCATCTGCACCTCGCCTGGGACAGCGCTGGGTTGCGCAGAACCTTCATCAAACCGGCTGGCGGTCACCGGCTATTTGCATGCCCCTTGACCATGATTCAGATCATGGAATGCAGCAAAACCGTGGATTATAACGAGGTCTGCTGATGCAACCCAATGGTTTTGCTGCACAATCGCCACAATCATCATGCATTTTGTTGTGCAGGAGTATGTTTGTATGAAACTGATAACCGCAATCATCAAGCCCTTCAAGCTGGAAGATGTGCGTGAAGCGCTGACCAATTGTGGTGCAACCGGAGTAACAGTTACGGAAGTTAAGGGTTTCGGCCGTCAGAAGGGGCATACCGAGCTTTACCGTGGTGCGGAATACGTTGTGGACTTTCTACCCAAGCTCAAGATCGAAGTACTGGTGCAGACGGCCGATGTAGAGCGTTGCATTGAAGCTATTGTGGGTGCTGCTCGCACCGGTAAAATTGGCGATGGGAAAATTTTCGTAACGTCTGTTGAGCGAGTATTGCGGATTCGTACTGGTGAAGAAGACGAACTGGCAATTTGATACCACTCAGTACGGTCAGTCAAAAAGAAAGCTGAGGACACTTCTTTTTTGTGGTCCCACCGGAAAAGTCCTGAAGTTGCATGGATGACAGAATGTTATGCAGCTTTCACCGATGGCGAATGCAGGCTGAACGGAGGCAATGTGGAACGCATTCTGACTAAAAAGCCTTTGTACGCATGGGTCTTTGAGATTAGATATTTTTGCAACTCAGCAACAGATACACGAAAAAGTGTAATGAATCGCAACAAAATCAGTCAGTCTTTGTCAGCAACCTAGCGTTTGCACCTATAATTTAAAAAGAGAGGGAAGGGTAAAAACTTTCCTCTTTGTTTTGTCTGCAATTGCCGTTTTCAGAAAAAGGGAGAATTACCTTTCGCTTCTGAAACGAAGGCGGTTAGTAAATGCTGTATGTTTTTCGGAAGACAGTCGCTTGCAGGCAAGAAGCAATTTCCGGAAATTGTTTTTGAATCACGTCATTTTCTGTTGAAGGATCGACAATGAAAAAAGTCATCGCTCTTGTTGCTGTAATCGCTGCTGCCGCTTCTCTGACTGCTTGCGGCAATGAGACCAAGCCTGCTGCGGCTGCTTCTGCTGCTGCCAGCGCCGCTGCTGCTACCACCCAAAAAGCCGCTTCTGCTGCAGTTGGCGCCGCCTCCGCCGTGGCTGGTGCTGCTTCTGCTACTGCTGCCAATGCTGCTTCGGCTGCCAAGGTTGCCGGAGACGCTGCTTCTGCTGCTGCCACTGTGGTGCAGAAAGCTGCTTCCAAGTAATCGCGCATGGGCCGCGCAGTCTATGCGCAAGGGGTCCTTGTTTGAAGAAAGCCACCAATCGGTGGCTTTTTTTTGCTCAAATCTGATGGTGTTGAACAGAGCGGCAGGCCAGGCAAGCAACTGGGCTGCGCATGTGTAGCATCCCGTAATGGGGTGCGATTTTTCGAAAATTTCAAGGCAGAAGTGCTAGCTTGGTTGATAGGCCAGCCGCACATAAATGGGAGCGTAGGGTGTAGCCTGAGTAATATCGACCAGCATTTCCTTGGCCAGTTCCAGCAAGGCAATGAAGGTGACCACCATCACGGCTACGCGTCTGGATGGGTCAAACAGATCTTCAAATGCGACAAAACGGTGTCCTTGCAGAATTTTCAGAATCTGTCCCATGTACTCGCGCACGCTAAGTTCTTCTCGCCGGATTTTGTGGCGCTGGACCAGCCGGGCGCGCTGCAGGATTTCCTGCCAGGCCTGTTGCAGGTCTTCCACGCAAACCTGGGGCAGCCGAAGCTGGAGGGGTTGCTCGATGTTGATATGTGGACTGAAAAAATCGCGCCCGGCCTGAGGCAGTTGCTGCAAGCTCTGGGCCGCCAGCTTGATCTGTTCGTATTCTCTGAGGCGGCGTGCCAGTTCTGCGCGGGGGTCTTCGGGTTCCTGACCGTCTGCCGATTTTCTGGCGGGCAACAGCATGCGTGACTTGATCTCAATAAGCATTGCAGCCATTAACAGGTATTCGGCGGCAAGTTCTAGATTGTGGTTGCGGATTTCCTCAATATAGTCCAGGTATTGACGCGTAAGCGCCGCCATCGGAATATCCAGGATGTTGAAATTCTGTTTGCGGATCAGGTACAGAAGCACATCCAATGGGCCTTCGAATGCTTCCAGAAAAATTTCCAGCGCGTCCGGCGGAATGTAAAGATCTCGCGGCACCGAAAATAGCGGTTCACCGTACAGTCGGGCGACAGCAACGCCATCAACCACATCGGTTGCACCCGATGGTATTGACTCCTGTTCCAACAAAGACGGTTCCGCCGTCATGGTATTCACTGTTCGGGCGCGGCCGGTTGTGTCGCATAGACATACGGCTGTTGTGAAACGCTGGCCGACTCAAAACCTTTTTGCAGCGCGCGATGGTCGGCTGCATCTGGGAATTGCGGGTTCCACAACAAGGCGTGCCCCGCCTTTTGGCGAGCTGGTAGGTCTGGGTCGCGCAGTCTTAATTCCTGCAAAAAGAGGCTGACATCGGATTGGTAATCGGGACGACGAAACAGATGCATGATGAAAACACCCCAGTTGGTTTGTCCATTACAACAGAACGATCAGCCTATGGCGACAAGCTGCTGCATTGTAGATGACGGCGCAGAAACCTTCAGACATTTGCGGCGTTACGGCAGATGGTGATCATCATAGGCATGGATAGATGCCGGCGCGTCTTGGTTTCGGGTGTGCACAAGCTGAATATGCGTCGGTTGCATGAGTGCCCGGCCAGTGTCATGCCTCCTTTATCGCAGAGGCGCGCAATCTCATGCGGATATAGGGCGCGCTGGCGCACCGTCCGTGCCGGTTGCGCCTGTCTTTAGATCTCCGCCCCAAGGCTGGTGCACCATGCCCGTGACGCCCCGTTTGGGATGCCGCGCAGGATTCAGCGGACGCGCATGCCCGGGTGCGCTCCCGGCCAGGGTTCGAGTATGTAAATGCCGGGATTGGCCTTTTCATCGCCGTGGCTGGCGGCCAGCACCATGCCTTCGCTCACGCCGAACTTCATCTTGCGCGGTGCCAGGTTGGCGACCAGCACGGTGAGCTTGCCTTTGAGGTCTTCGGGCTGGTAGGCGCTGGCGATGCCGCTGAAAACATTGCGCAGCCTGGACTGGCCGTTGGCGTCTTTTTCGCCGGCATCCAGTGTCAGGCGTAGCAGTTTGGTCGAACCTTCAACCTGTTCGCAATTGACAATTTTGACAATGCGCAGGTCAATCTTGCTGAAGTCGTCGATGGTGATGTCGGGCGCTAGCGCTTCGCCACCGGGCGCATCTGCCGGGCCGGCGGTGGCTGTTGTCGCTTGTGAAGCAGGGGCGGTCGGCTCAAACAGCGCATCAAGCTGTTTGACATCCACGCGTTGCATCAGGTGCTGGTAATCACCGATCTGCGCGCCTGCGCCCAGGGGATTGAGCGCGTCGGCGAAATTTTCGGGCGGAACCATCAGGAAGAGAGCGACATCGGCTGCCAACTTTGGCAGGATGGGCCTGAGGTAGATGGTGAGGATGCGGAAAGCCTCAATGCAGGTGGTGCAGACATCGTGCAGACGGCCAGCCATCTCGGGTTTTTTGGCCAGTTCCCAGGGCTTGTTCTGGTCGACATATTCATTGACGCGGTCGGCCAGGGCCATGATTTCGCGCACCACCTTGCCAAATTCCCGTTCAGCGTACAACTCGGTCACCGTTGGCAGAGCGTCGCGCAGATGCGTCAGCAACTGGTCGCCGTCTGCAGACACTTCGCCCAGCTTGCCGTCGAAACGCTTGCTGATAAAGCCCGCTGCACGCGAGGCGATATTCACATACTTGCCGATGAGGTCGCTGTTGACCCGCAGCATGAAATCTTCGGCGTTGAAGTCGATGTCCTCGTTTTTGGCTGAAAGCTTGGCCGCCAGATAGTAGCGCAGCCATTCGGGGTTCATGCGCAGGTTCAGATATTTGAGCGGGTCCAGGCCGGTGCCACGGCTCTTGCTCATTTTCTCGCCGTTGTTGACGGTGAGGAATCCGTGCACGAACACATTGTCGGGAACCTTGCGGCCGCTGAATTTCAGCAGTGCCGGCCAGAACAGCGTGTGAAAGGTGATGATGTCCTTGCCGATGAAATGGTACTGCTCCAGGCCAGGTTGCGCCATGTAGCTGTCGTAGTTTTGGCCCTGTTTTTCCAGCAGATTTTTCAGGCTGGCCAGGTAACCGATGGGGGCGTCGAGCCAGACGTAGAAATATTTGCCCGGCGCATCGGGAATTTCAATGCCGAAGTAAGGGGCATCCCGGCTGATGTCCCAGTCGCCCAGCTTGGGCTGGCCGCTTTCATCGTGGCCAAACCACTCGCGCACCTTGTTCGCCACTTCAGGCTGCAGGCGCCCGTCCTGGGTCCACTGCTCGAGGAATCCGGCGCAGCGCGGGTCGGATAGCTTGAAGAAAAAATGTTCGCTGGTGCGCAACTCAGGCCTGGCGCCGGTCAGTGCCGAGTAGGGTTCAATCAGCTCGGTGGGGGCGTAGACCGCGCTGCACACTTCGCAGTTGTCGCCATACTGGTCCTTGGCATGGCATTTGGGACATTCACCCTTGATGAATCGGTCTGGCAGGAACATGCCTTTTTGTGGATCGTAAAACTGCTCGATGGTGCGGCATTCGATCAGCCCGGCGGCCTTCAGATCCTTGTAGATTGCCTGCGAGATGGCGGTGTTTTCCGGGCTGTGTGTGCTGTGCCAGTTGTCGAAGCTGATCAGGAAGCCGTCCAGGTATTGTTTGCGCCCGGCGGCAATACCGGCCACGAACTGTTCAGGCGTTTTGCCAGCTTTTTCGGCTGCGATCATGATGGGCGCGCCATGCGCATCGTCGGCGCCAACAAATTTCACTTCGTGGCCCTGCATGCGCTGGTACCGCACCCAGATGTCGGCCTGGATGTATTCCATGATGTGGCCAATGTGGAAGGTGCCGTTGGCATAGGGCAGGGCGGTGGTGACAAAAAGCTGGCGCGACATGTTGCGATAATCCGGGCAGTAAAAAACATGTCACCGCAAAGGCATGCGGGGACTCAGGAATAAAAGGCAGATTCTATGTGGTCTGCTGGCCGGCGCGTTATGCTTGCTTGCGATCCAGCGTTTCGTGCGCAGGCAGACAGCATCTGGCCTGGCGCACCAGATAGGCTTTGACTGTCGTGCAATCTGCGCCAGACGGCTGATTCCAACCAGCGAAAAAACTGACTGAAGCCATTTGGGCGCATGACCGATCAGGGGGAAAGAAAAGATGAATCACGATCCGTTTGCAACCATCGACCACGCCACCCTGAAGGAGTTGGTTGCCAATAGCCCCAAAGCCGAACTGCATGTGCACATTGAAGGGACGCTGGAGCCCGAGTTGATTTTTGCCTTGGCGCAGCGCAACCAGGTGGAACTGCCATACGCCGATGTGCAGGCGTTGCGGCAGGCGTATGCCTTCACCGATCTGCAATCCTTTCTGGATCTGTACTACGCGGGGTGCAGCGTGTTGCGCACCGAGCAGGATTTCTTTGATCTGGCGTGGGCCTATTTCCAGCGCGCGGCGGCCGACCATGTGGTGCGGGTCGAGCCGTTTTTCGATCCGCAGACCCATACTGATCGTGGTATTGGTTTTGACGTATTCATGCCGGGATTCATCCGTGCGGCGGAGCGTGCACAAAAGGAGCTGGGGCTGAGCTGCGGCTGGATCATGTGCTTTCTGCGCCATTTGCCGGAAGAGGATGCCCTGCGAACGTTTGAGGCGGCCTTGCCCTGGCGTGGGCATTTCATCGGTGTGGGGCTGGACTCTTCCGAGCGCGGCCATCCTCCGGAAAAATTTACCTGCGTGTTCGCGCGGGCCGCCGGGCTGGGCCTGCACCGCGTGGCACATGCCGGGGAGGAAGGGCCGCCGGATTATGTGCGCAACGCGCTGGACATTTTGGGCGCCGAGCGCATCGACCATGGCGTGCGCTCCAGTGAGGATCCTGTACTTATGCAACGGTTGGCGCGTGAGCAGGTGCCCCTGACAGTATGTCCCCTGTCAAACGTGAAGCTGTGCGTTTTCCCGGATCTGGCGCGGCACAACGTGGGCCAGCTCATGGATGCCGGCTTGTGCGTGACGGTCAACTCTGACGACCCGGCCTACTTCGGCGGGTACGTGAACGAAAACTATCTGCAATTGCTGCGGGCCCAACCCCGGTTGCAGGCCGCGCATTTCTACAGGATGCTGCAAAACAGTCTGCAATCCAGCTTCGCGCCGGTTGCGGATGTTGCGCGTTGGCAAAAGGCGCTGGAGGCACTCTGGTTGCCGGTGCCGGGTGGGACGCCTGCGGATTGAGGGGCATCGGCACAGGCGGGTTTCGATGTGTATACATTGCAGTACTAGGGTAAACCCGTATCGCTACAATAGCCCTTTTACATTTGACTGCGCCGCTCTGTTCCTGTGGTGAGAGCGGCCACTCATCAAACGAGGATTTTGCGCCAAATGGCCAAACCGTATTCCCGAATTGCCGGTACTGGCAGCTATCTACCGCCGAGACGTGTAACCAATCAGGATCTGGTGGAGCAGTTGACGCGCTCTGGCATTGAAACATCGCATGAATGGATTGTTGAGCGCACCGGCATCGAGGCTCGCCGGTTTGCCGATGATGGGGTTTGCAGCAGCGATATGGCCGTGCTGGCTGCCCGGAAGGCGCTGGAAGCCGCGGGTGTTGAAGCCCACCAAATTGACCTGATCATTGTTGCCACCAGCACGCCCGACATGGTGTTTCCGTCCACAGCGAGCATGGTGCAGCACAAGCTGGGCATTACCAACGGTTGCCCTGCATTCGACGTGCAGGCGGTTTGCAGCGGGTTCATCTATGCCCTGACCGTGGCGGATGCCATGCTCAAGTCCGGTGCCGCGTGCCGCGCCCTGGTAATTGGATCGGAAGTGTTTTCGCGCATCCTCGATTTCAACGACCGGGGTACCTGTGTCCTGTTTGGCGACGGGGCGGGCGCGGTGGTGCTGGAAGCCTTCGATGAGCCAGGCATTCTGGCGACTGATATCCATGCAGACGGGCGCTATTGCGACATCCTGTGCGTGCCGGGGCATGTGAACAATGGCCAGGTTCAGGGTAGCGCCTTGCTTCGCATGGATGGCCAGGCCGTGTTCAAGCTCGCGGTGCAGGTGCTGGAGCAGACGGCGCAAGCCACGTTGCAGAAAGCAGGGATTTCGCCCGATCAGATCGACTGGCTGCTGCCGCATCAGGCCAATCTGCGCATCATGCTAGGGACGGCGCGCAAACTCCGTCTGCCGTCAGAAAAACTGGTCACCACGGTGCAGGAGCACGGCAACACATCCGCCGCATCCATTCCGCTGGCGCTGGATGAATATGTGCGGGCGGGCCGTATCCGCCGGGGGCACAAGGTGTTGCTCGAGGGCGTGGGTGGCGGCTTCACCTGGGGCTCGGCGCTGGTCCAGTATTGACGGTGAATCCCGTAGGGAAGAAAGCAGATTTTCAATGACACATCCAATTGCATTTGTCTTTCCCGGCCAGGGTTCCCAGTCGCCGGGCATGCTCGATGGCTGGGGTGACCATGCCGTGGTGCGCGCCACGCTGCAGGAGGCCTCGGACGCCTTGGGCGAGGACATGGGCCGGCTGATTAGTCAGGGCAGCAAGGAAGAGCTGGCACTCACCACCAACACCCAGCCGGTGATGCTGGTGGCGGGCATTGCGGCCTGGCGCATGTGGTGCGCCGAAGGCGGGCCGCGGCCGGTCGTGCTGGCGGGTCACTCTCTGGGAGAATATTCCGCTCTGGTGGCCGCAGGATCGCTCACGTTGGCCCAAGCGGCGCCACTGGTGCGGTTTCGCGCTGCCGCCATGCAGGAGGCCGTGCCGGTGGGCGCAGGAGCAATGGCCGCCATTCTGGGGCTGGATGCCACCACCGTGCGGAACGTTTGCACGCAAAGCAACACACATGACGGGGAAATCGCGGAAGCCGTCAATTTCAACGATCCGGCGCAAACCGTCATCGCCGGCACGCGAATCGGGGTGGAGCGCGCCTGCGAAGCCCTCAAGGCCGCAGGTGCCAAGCGCGCCCTCATGCTGCCGGTGTCGGCACCGTTCCATTCCAGCCTCATGAAGCCTGCAGCCGACAAGCTGCGCCAGAGGCTGGCCGAAACGTCATTTGCCGCGCCGCAAATTCCCGTGATCAACAACATTGATGTGGTGGAACAGGCCGACCCCGAAAAAATCAGGGATGCGCTCTACCGCCAGGCCTTTGGTCCCGTGCGTTGGGTGGAATGTGTGCAGGCCATCGTGGCGCGAGGCGTGGGCGCGGTGGTGGAGTGCGGCCCCGGCAAGGCATTGACCGGTATGAACAAGCGCATTGACGCCGGGTTGCAGGCCTTGTCCATCAGCGACCCACAAACGCTGGCCGCCACCCTGGCGACATTGCAAACAACATGAAGGACATGCACATGGACAATACATCAGGCAGCCACCCAATCGCCCTCGTCACTGGAGCCACTCGCGGGTTGGGCGCGGCCATTGCCGCGGCGCTCAAGGCACAGGGAATTTTCGTGGTTGGTACAGCCACCACCCAGCAGGGTGCTGACAAGATCAGTGCGGCGGGCATGCAGGGCGTGGTGCTCAATGTGACAGACGGAGAGGCCTGTCAGGCGGTCATCGACAACATCGTGAAGGAACATGGCGGCCTGCACATTTTGGTCAACAACGCGGGTATCACGCGTGACATGCTGGCCATGCGCCTGAAAGACGAAGACTGGGATGCCGTTGTGGACACCAACCTCAAGGCGGTGTTCCGGCTGTCGCGCGCTGCTATCAAGCCCATGATGAAACAGCGCCAGGGGCGCATCATCAATATCACGAGCGTCGTGGGTGCGAGCGGCAACCCCGGCCAGGCCAACTACGCCGCGGCAAAGGCTGGTGTGGCCGGCATGACGCGCGCACTGGCACGTGAACTGGGAAGCAGGGGTATTACGGTCAACTGCGTGGCACCGGGCTTCATCGATACCGATATGACCGCCAAGCTTGAAGAAAACCAGCAACAGGCTTTGTTGGCGCAAATTCCGTTGGGACGATTGGGTAAGCCCGATGACGTGGCCCATGCTGTGGCTTTCCTGGCCTCGCCGCAGGCCGGATATATTACGGGGCAGGAGTTGCATGTCAATGGCGGCATGTTCATGGCGTGAATGCGCCGCAGCCAGTTTTTGTACGATATCCGCCTCGAAATTGTTATTCCTTGCCCGCCTGTCGGCCAATTGCCATGAATTTCTGCTGCAATTGGCTAGAATGCAGTTTCTTTAACCACCCTGATAGAGTGAACCATGAGTGACATTGAAGCACGCGTCAAGAAGATCATTGCTGAGCAGCTTGGCGTTGAAGAAGCACAAGTAACCAACGAAAAAGCCTTCGTGGCTGATCTGGGTGCTGATTCGCTGGATACGGTGGAGCTGGTTATGGCGCTGGAAGATGAATTCGGCATTGAAATTCCCGATGAGGAAGCTGAAAAAATCACGAACGTTCAGCATGCGATTGATTACGCCAAGGCGCACCACAAGGCCTGACGCGTGTTTGCAACGCCAGCGTTTTGTTGCTGGCGTTGCACGCTGACTAATCCGATTTCTGCCTGCCCGTCGCGGTGCCATGACGGGCTTTGCTCTTTTGAGGAGAGACATGGCTCATCGTCGCGTTGTCGTCACTGGCCTGGGATGTGTTACGCCAGTGGGTAATTCAGTGTCCGAATCTTGGGACAACCTGCTGGCCGGCCGCAGTGGCATTGCGGCCATTACCCGCTTTGACGCATCTGCTCTTGCTTGCCGCATTGCCGGCGAGGTCAAGGGATTCGAACTGGAAAAATACCTCAGCGTCAAAGACGCCCGCACCATGGATACGTTCATCCATTACGGGCTGGCAGCTGCCATTGAAGCTGTGCAGGATGCCGGGCTGCCGTCCGGTGAGGCCTTGCCGCCTGAACTGGCCGAGCGGATCGGTTGCATCATTGGTTCGGGTATTGGCGGCTTGCCGATGATTGAGGAGGTGCATTCCGAGGCCATGAGCCGCGGGGCGCGCCGCATCACCCCGTTTTTTGTGCCGGCGTCCATTATCAATATGGTGGCGGGGCATGTATCCATGCGCCTGGGTTTTACGGGACCGAACTTGGCGGTTGTCACTGCCTGCACTTCCGGTCTGCACAGCATCGGCCAGGGCGCGCGCTTGATCATGCACGGAGATGCCGACGTGGTGGTTGCCGGCGGTTCGGAGTCGACCGTTTCGCTCATGGGGGTTGGCGGATTTGCTGCCATGCGTGCACTTTCCACTCGCAACGATGATCCGACTGCGGCGAGCCGCCCCTGGGACAAGGACCGTGATGGGTTTGTTCTGGGTGAAGGCGCTGGCATCATGGTGCTCGAAGAATATGAGCATGCCAAGGCTCGCGGTGCGCGTATCTATGCGGAAGTAGTGGGTTTCGGCATGAGCGCCGATGCCGGACACATCACGGCACCGAGTATGGACGGCCCGCGGCGCGCCATGCTGGCTGCCCTGAAGGATGCGCGTATGAATGCCGATGCAGTGGATTATCTCAATGCGCATGGCACATCCACGCCAATGGGAGATGTTAATGAAACCAAGGCCATCAAGGCAGCCTTCGGCGACCATGCCAAGAAGATGGTGGTGAATTCCACCAAGAGCATGACCGGGCATTTGCTCGGAGGCGCGGGTGGCGTGGAAAGCGTTTTCACTGTGCTAGCCCTTTGTCATCAGAAATCCCCTCCTACCATCAACCTGGACAATCAGGATCCGGAATGTGATCTGGATTACTGTGCCAATGTGGCGCGCGACATGAAGATCGATGTGGCCATGAAAAACAATTTCGGTTTTGGTGGCACCAACGGAACGCTGATTTTCAGGCGCATTTGAGGCTGTGTTCGACAAGGCGTTGTGAAGTCCTCTGCCCCAGCTCCTGTGCATTACTGCCTGGCACCGGGCGGGCTTCGGGTGGTTTTGCTGATGACAGCTGTGCTGATGCTGGCGATTGGCGCTGTGTTGCTGGGCTGGCTGCTGGCGTTGGAGCAGGCGCAACGGTCGAGCCTGTCCATCTGGATCGGCACAGGGGTGGCTTACGGTTGCGTTGGTCTGCTGTCATGGCGTCAGGCGCGATCATTGCCTTGCGGCTGGTTGGTCTGGACGGGCCATGTCTGGCGCCTGTCGCCCCAAACCGCGCCGCAGCAGCGGGATGACCAAGCGCTGAATCTTCCGGATTATGGGTCTTGTTTTCTGGTGCTGGATTTGCAGCGGGCCATGCTGTTGCAACTGCAACATGTGCAAGAAGGTCTGGCAAGGAGAATCTGCAGTCCATGCTGGGTATGGGTCAGCCGGGGGACGGACCACAAACATTGGCATGCCTTGCGCTGTGCGGTTGTTTGGTCTCAAACAGTACAAGCAGAAGGCCGGCAATCTCCGGCGCGCAAGGGCGTTTTGTCATGAAGGCGCCTATGAGCGAGCAGCCAGGTGCAGATGCCGGCAATCAGGGGACACTTGCGGACGGCGAGGCCCGGATGGAGTGGGCATTGATCCAGCGGGTCCTGTCTGGAGAGCAAAAAGCCTTCGAACTGCTGGTTGTCAAATACCAGAAGCGGATTGAGCGGCTGGTAACCCGTATGGTGCGTGACTCCGATCAGGCGTCCGATATTACGCAGGATGTCTTTATCAGCGCCTACCGCAGTTTGCGCCAGTTTCGCGGGGATGCGCGGTTTTATACCTGGCTGCATCGCATTGCCGTCAATACGGCTTACAAGGCTCTGCAAGAAAAAAAGAGGGATCCGGTGGTTCTTTTGTCGGAATTACTGCCGGAAAACGACGCTGCTGGGGAAACTTTTCTGGAGAAACAGGAACCAACCAGTCAAGATAGCCCGGAGGCCGTGGTGGCCGCCCGTCAGATTGCTCGCGCTGTAGAGGGTGCCATCGCTTCATTGCCGCAGGAGTATCGGCAGGCGTTGGAGTTGCGGGAAATGGAGGGCCTGAGCTACGAGGAAATTGCCGGTCTGACGGATGTTCCTGTTGGGACGGTGCGTTCGCGTATTTTCAGGGCGCGTGAGGCCATTGCCGCCAAAGTGGGTCCCCTGTTGGAACACCGCAGCGGCAAACGCTGGTAAAAATGACAGACATAGGCGGTGAATTTGGGTAAGCAGGATGGATAAGAGCGTAAGACGAAGCATGATTGACAGGACTTGATAATGCAAAAGTCTATTGAATTAGTAGCCAAACATGTAGATTCTTCATTGCTGGCCGAAGCCTTGTCCGCCTGGATGGATGGGCAAGATCTGCCACCAGGCATCAGTCAGGAGGAACTGGTGCAATGGTTGCTGGATGACCCGGAGGCGCAACAAAAATGGCGGCTTTGGCACGCAGGCGCTGATTGTCTGCAACTCGCTCAACTCCATGAAGAAAGGGCTCCCGGCCATTCGGTGGTTGGCTCTCCAGCTTGGATCGCGCATTTGCAACACCGGTTGTCAGACGCTGCTGTTATGGATAGTCCTGATAGTGTTTCCGCACCGCTGTCCGCGCAGGCAAACCCGGTTGTTACCATTTCCAGACCGGCAGCGGCAGCCAACGATCCGGTCTGGCGCTGGAAAATGGCTGCAGGGTTTGCGTCACTGATCGCCGTGGGCCTAGTGTCCTGGAACCTGATGGGGCAATCATCGGCGCCAACGGTGAATCGTTCATTGGTAGCCGTGCGTAGCAGCGCCGCGGGCGCGTCGGTTGCTGCCGAGGGATCTTCCAGCTCTCAACGGATGCAGGAGATACCTGCCTGGCAGACTGCCGATACCGTTGCGACATCCGATACGTACACAGAGGCCCTGATACTGGCCCATGCCCAATTGGGAGAGCCTGTGTTGTTGCAGGATGCGCTGCCGCTAAATGAAGGGGATCCATTTTGAGCGCTTTGAATAGCCTCGGTCCGGATGGCGCGCCCCGATGGGGAAGGCATTGGATCGTCGTCATGGTTTTGCCGTTGGTGGCAGCAGGGGGCGTAATGGTACGTCCTGCCTGGGGCCAGCAAATGCAGCAAGTGGCTGCAGGTAGCGCCGTACCGGCCAATGCCATGCACTGGATGCAACGCTGGCAGCAGGCTGTGGCGAATCATTCGTATACCGGAACAGTCACCGTCATGCGCGAACGCGGCAGTTTGCACAGTGCACGCGTTTGGCATGCCGCGCAGGGCGTCAAGCAGATTGACCGTATGGAAATGCTTTCTGGAGCCCCGAGAACCTTCATGCGCAGCGGCAATGAGGTTTCCGCCTGGGAAGGAGAAGGAAAAGACCGGCGGCTACTGGCGATGCGTGACGGGGCACACGGCGGTTCGCCGTTTTTCGGGATTGAGCGGCTGTCGCAGCCGCAGCAGCGCGAAATTGCCAGACACTACCGGGCGGTATTTCTGGGTCAGCAGCGCGTCGCCAATTACCAGGCCGATGTCGTCGGATTTGTGCCTTCAGACAATTTGCGCGCCCCGTATCGCTTCTGGACCGAGCAAAAAACCGGCTTGCTGCTGAAATGGCAAATGCTTGAAATGGATTCAGCCCCGCCATACCGGTGGGAACAGGCCGGGGTCCTGCGGGAAATTGCCTTCTCTGACGTGCAGATCCCTGCTCCGGTGGATTATGCGGCTATGCAGGCCATGCTGGAGCGTTCAGCTGGCGAAAGGCGGCCCAGTGGACGCCATTTGCCTCCTGCTACCTCGTTAAGCGAGCAGGGTTGGGCCTGGCGCAAGCCCTTGCCGGGCTATGTGGTCCAGCAATGCTATTGGCGCAATATTGCGGGCATGCGACAAGGCGGGCGTCAGCCTGTGCAACAACCACAGGAAACGGCCGGCGTTGCCGGGGAGCAGCGGGTGTTGCACTGTGTGCTAACGGATGGCCTGTCCCGGTTTTCGCTGTTCATCGGGCCCCACATGCCGGACCGCCCGTCGGGGCCGCCCAGACGTTCTGCTGAAACCATTGCTCGCATGGCCAGCCGCATGTACGCCAATGCGTACCAGCTAACAGCCATTGGCGCTGTGCCTCAGGCGGCCCTGCAACAGGCGGTGGATTCCCTGTACCGGCCATAAACAGTGCCGTGCAGGGTGTTTTGCCATGGGCGTTATGGGCATTGCTGCTGCGCTGTGTTGCAGCAGGATGAATGTGTCAATATCTCCATCTGGGCCAAGAGGCATGTTTTTTTGATGAGGTAATCGCCTTGGGCATTCGCATCCTTTCCGTTTTTTCCAGTTTTTCTGCCATTCTGGATTTGTTGGACCCCACACGGCGTGGCGGCAAACGCCGTCCGGTGGGCCCGGTGCTTCTTGCGCTTCTGTTGGTAATGGGGGGGGCGGGGTGCAAGAACTCCGGCCCGGCATTGCCGGCAAGTCCCTCTTCAACGGCAAGCCAGGAAGCATCGATTGCATTTGTGCCGACTACTCCTTCATCATCACCTGTGCTGGTGAGCGGGCTGCCTGACTTCACGCCTCTTGTCGATCGCGTGGGCCCGTCGGTTGTCAACATCCGGGTGATGGAAAGAATCAGAAAGGGACCCTTGCGCGGGCAAGGATCGGGGGATCCGATGGAAGAGCTTCTGCGGCGCTTTTTCGGGATTGAACCGCAGCAGATACCGCGCAGGAATCAGCCTTTGCCCGAAGGGGGCGACGAACGTCCAACAGGTATTGGTTCAGGATTCATCATTTCGGCTGATGGCTACATTCTGACCAACGCCCATGTCGTTGACGACGCCGATGCGCTGGTGGTGACCCTGGCCGACAAGCGCGAATTCCGGGGCAAGGTAGTCGGCAAGGACAGTCGGACCGATGTGGCCGTGATTAAGGTCGATGCCAAGGATCTGCCGGTGGTCAGCATCGGGAATGCTGAAGTGCTCAAGGTGGGGCAGTGGGTGATGGCGATCGGCTCTCCGTTCGGCCTGGACAACAGCGTGACTGTGGGTATTGTCAGCGCCAAGCAGCGTGACACGGGCGAATACCTGCCGTTCATTCAGACCGACGTGGCCATCAACCCCGGAAATTCCGGAGGACCGTTGATCAATATGTCGGGCGAAGTGGTGGGCATCAATAGCCAGATCTATTCGCGATCAGGCGGCTACATGGGCATTTCGTTTTCGATTCCGATCGATGAGGCCATCCGCATTGCCGATCAGTTGCGCGCCACAGGCGCAGTCACACGCGGCCGGATCGGTGTGCAAATTGCCCCGCTGAGCAAGGAAGTGGGGGAATCGATGGGCCTGGCAGCTGAGCAGGGGGCTCTGGTGCGCAGCGTTGAAGCCGGTGCGCCTGCCGATAAGGCGGGCATTCAGCCCGGCGACATCATCACCAGGGTCAATGGCAAAACCATCGGGCGCACGTCCGATCTGCCACGCATGATCGGGGCAATCAATCCTGGATCGCAGGCTGTGCTGACCTTGTTGCGCAATGGCAAAAGCATGGATGTTCCGGTGACGGTTGCCAGAGCAGAGGAAGAGGGCAGGGTGCAGTCCCTGCAACAGCAGGAAGGGGGAGCGACACCCCGGGCATTGGCAGGTTCACTGGGGCTGGAGGTGACAGAACTGGCGGCCTCTCAGCGCAGCCAGCTGGGCATAAAAAATGGGGTGCTGGTGCGTGGCGTCGTGTCAGGCAGCAGCGCCGAACAAGCCGGTTTGCAGGCCGGTGATGTCATTCTTTCGCTGGGCAATCAGTTGGTCGATAGCGTAGCTGCCCTCAATGCGGCGATCGGGAAAATGCCTGCCGGCCGTCCAACAACTGTTCTGGTTCTGCGCGACGGCATGGCGCAGTACGGCATGATCCGGCCGCGCTGAGGGCATATGTTGTAGCTGCAAATAGTGACAGCCGGCTGGATGTCATGTGATTCTTGGGTAAAATGCGGCTGCTTAATGAATAAGCAATGCGGCGCGCGCGAGGCGCGCCTTTTTGTTGTGATTTCTTTTTCAAACAAACCGTTGGCCAGTGTGATGGTGTTGCCAGGCATGTTTTTGCAGGCACCGCCGTTCCTATTGCCTGGAACGTGATGCAGCACATTCGAAACTTTTCCATCATCGCGCATATTGACCATGGCAAATCGACATTGGCGGATCGTCTGATCGTTCGTTGCGGGGGGCTGTCCAAACGTGAAATGAGCGATCAGGTGCTCGATTCGATGGAAATCGAGAAAGAGCGCGGCATCACGATCAAGGCGCAGACTGCGGCCTTGCAATACACGGCGCGAGACGGAAAAACCTACAACCTCAATCTGATCGACACCCCTGGTCATGTGGATTTCAGCTACGAAGTCAGCCGCTCCCTGAGCGCTTGCGAGGGTGCGCTGCTGGTGGTGGATGCCAGCCAGGGCGTGGAGGCGCAGACGGTGGCCAATTGCTACACCGCGCTCGACCTGGGCGTGGAAGTGCTGCCGGTGCTCAACAAGATGGATCTGCCGCAGGCCGATCCTGAAAACGCCAAAGTCGAAATCGAGGACGTGATCGGCATCGATGCCAGCGAAGCCATTGCCATTTCTGCCAAAACGGGCATGGGCATTGATGATGTGCTTGAGCAGATTGTTGCCAAGGTGCCTGCACCACGTGGCAACCCTGACGCGCCTTTGCGCGCCATGATCATCGACTCCTGGTTTGATAGCTATGTGGGCGTGGTCATGCTGGTGCGCGTGGTCGATGGCCGCCTGCGCAAAGGCGAGCGCATCAAGCTGATGGCGACAGGCGCCGCCTACGAAGCCGGTAACCTGGGCGTGTTCACACCGGCCAACCAACCGCGTGACGCATTGGAAGCGGGCGAGGTGGGCTACATCATCGCCGGCATCAAAGAGCTCAAAGCGGCTAAGGTGGGCGACACTATTACTCTGGAGAAAAAGCTGCCCAACAATCTGGGACCGGCGGAAAAAGCGCTACCGGGTTTCAAGGAAGTGCAGCCGCAAGTGTTTGCCGGTTTGTACCCCACAGAATCAAGCGAATACGATGCCTTGCGCGATTCACTGGAAAAACTCCAGCTCAACGACGCCAGTTTGCACTACGAGCCGGAAGTTTCGCAGGCGCTGGGTTTCGGTTTCCGCTGCGGCTTTCTGGGCCTGCTGCACATGGAAATTGTTCAGGAGCGGTTGGAACGCGAATTTGACCAGGATCTCATCACCACCGCACCCAGTGTGGTGTACCAGGTGGTCAAAGGTGATGGTGAAGTGGTGATGGTTGAAAATCCATCCAAAATGCCCGAACAGGGCCGGACTCAGGAAATCCGTGAGCCCATCGTCACTGTGCACCTGTACATGCCACAGGAATACGTCGGCCCGATGATGACGCTGGCCAACTAGAAGCGCGGCGTGCAGCTTAATATGGCCTACCACGGCCGCCAGGTCATGCTGACCTACGAGC
>JAGPIR010000064.1 GCA_018054915.1 Allobrachymonas sp. | reverse complement strand
CTTGCTGGGCGCCCTGAACGAACAACCCGGCTGGCTACTGCTCAGTCATCAGGACAACGACCACGCCGGTGGCGCGGCCAGCCTGCTGCAGGCCCATCCGCAGATGTAGGTTCTGGGGTCAGTCGAAACCAGCCACCCCCTGCAACAGATGCGCGCGATCATGCCCTGCACTGCAGGACAGACCTGGCAGTGGGACGGCGTGAACTTCACGGTGCTGCACCCTCCTGAAAGCGGCCCGGCAAGTCCGTCGGCGCAAACCAATGCCATGAGTTGTGTGCTGCACGTCAGCAACGGGCAGCGCAGCGCCTTGCTGGCCGGAGATACCGAGACAGCACAGGAACGGGTCATCGTTGACCAGCAACAGGCAACGCCTGACGTGCTGCGAGCCGATCTCCTGGTGGTGGGCCACCACGGCAGCAAAACCTCCACCAGCGCCGCCTGGCTGGCCGCCGTACAGCCCCGCTGGGCCGTGATCCAGCAAGGCTACCGCAATCGTTACCATCACCCGCACCCAAAGGTATTGCAACGGCTGCATGAGCATCGGGTTGCAATCCGGCTGAGCGAAAGCTGCGGCGCAGCCTGGTGGCGATCAGACAACGGCAGCCTGCAATGCGAACGCGAACAGAACCGACGCTATTGGCAACACCAGCCCGATCTACTCCGGCAGACAACAGCCCCCGATCAACGATAAGGCGATGCAGGCGCTCCTTGCAGACGCAGACGAATGCGCTGAACGTCATACCCCTGCTGCTGCAAACGGTTAAGCCACAGAGGCAAGAGATGCTTCACCTTGGCGGCAATGGCATTGCCCTGCACCAGAATGCACCACTCGCCTTCGTCTATTTGCCCATACGCCAGGTACGGCCGCAGGGGCGCAGGCACCATTTCGGCGATGCTTTGCGCGCATTGTTGTGACAGCCGTGTTTTCTGCATGAGCAGACTAAGAACGGGGGCCTCCTCGGCGGCCTGCTCCAACGAAACGGGGTGGTGACGACGCTGCATGCCAGACATTATGCGTGAGCCCGCGCCCCATCCGGGCAAGGACCGCATCAACAGGTAAAATGCAACGTTACGCATAACGGGATGCGCCATTCGCAGTGCCGACAGGCCCGGCGCATCCTTGTTTGCCAGGCTTTTCCGTCGCCGCGCATGTTGTTGGCATGTTTGCTGCCCTGCCGGAGTCGGATTCAATCACTGTCTTTCCTCTACCGGACCGCATCTGCTCGGGCATAGCGCCCTTGCGGCAAGCGGAAAATGCATGGCCTCATTTCTGACAAAAATTTTCGGCAGCCGCAACGAGCGCCTGCTGTCACGTTACCGCAAGACCGTTGCCCGCATCAACAGCCTGGAAAAGGAATACGAACAATTAACCGACGCCGATTTTCCGGCCACGACTGCCGCTTTCCGCCAGCGTCTGGCCGAAGGCGCCACCCTCGACAGCCTCTTACCAGAAGCGTTTGCCCTGGTGCGCGAAGCCAGCAGGCGCGTGATGAAGATGCGTCATTTCGACATGCAGCTGATCGGCGCTCAGGCCCTGCACGAAGGCAAAATCGCCGAAATGCGCACGGGCGAAGGCAAAACCCTGACAGCAACGCTGGCGGTGTACCTCAACGCCTTGCCTAGTCAGGGGGTGCATGTGGTCACGGTCAACGACTATCTGGCCAGCCGCGATGCCCAATGGATGGGCCGTCTCTACAACTTCCTGGGGCTGACGGTGGGCATCAATCTCCCCACCCTGGGACGCGAGGAAAAACAGGCTGCCTACAACGCCGACATCACCTACGGCACCAACAACGAGTATGGCTTCGACTACCTGCGCGACAACATGGTCTACGACTCGGTCGAACGCGTGCAGCGCCCCCTGAACTACGCCATCGTTGACGAGGTGGACTCCATCCTGATCGACGAAGCGCGCACCCCGCTCATCATCAGCGGACAGTCGGAAGACCAGACCGACCTGTATGAAGCCATGAATCGCGTGCCCCCCATGCTCACGCGCCAGGAAGGCGAAGAGAACCCTATCACCGGCGAGGGCGTCACCAAGCCAGGCGATTTCACGGTTGATGAAAAGGCCCATCAGGTCTATCTCACCGAGCAGGGCCACGAGAACGCAGAAGCCATCCTCCAGAAAATGGGGCTGCTGCCTGAAGACGCCTCGCTCTACGATCCAGCCAACATCGCCTTGATGCATCACCTGTATGCTGCGCTACGCGCACACAATCTGTATCACCGCGACCAGCACTACGTGGTGCAGGATGGCGAAAAGGGTCCGGAAATCGTCATCGTTGACGAATTTACTGGCCGCCTCATGTCGGGACGCCGCTGGAGCGATGGCCTGCATCAGGCCGTGGAAGCCAAGGAAAACGTGCCCATCCAGGCCGAAAACCAGACGATGGCGACCATCACCTTCCAGAACTATTTCCGCCTGTACAAAAAGCTGTCGGGCATGACCGGCACAGCCGACACCGAAGCCTTCGAATTCCAGGAGATCTATGCGCTCGAAACGGTCGTCATCCCACCCAACCGGCCCAACAAGCGCGAAGACCAACTCGACCGCGTATACAAGACCACCCCCGAAAAATACCAGGCAGCGTTACAGGATATTCGTGAATGCCACGAACGCGGACAGCCCGTGCTGGTAGGCACCACGTCCATTGAAAACTCCGAAATCATTTCCCAGCTCCTCAAACAGGCCAAGCTGCCGCATCAGGTGCTCAACGCCAAACAGCACGAACGTGAAGCCGAAATCGTCGCCCAGGCGGGCCGTCCCGGCATGATCACCATCGCCACCAACATGGCCGGGCGCGGCACCGACATCGTGCTGGGCGGCAACCTCGAAAAAATGGTCGCGACCCTGGAGGCTGACGAAACCCTCGACGAAACCACCCGTGCACAACGCATCCAGAGCCTGCGCGACAACTGGCAGGCCGATCATGAAAAGATCAAGGCACTGGGCGGACTGCGCATCATCGCCACCGAACGGCACGAGAGCCGTCGCATCGACAACCAGTTGCGCGGCCGCTCGGGCCGCCAGGGCGATCCCGGTTCTTCGCGTTTCTACCTGAGCCTGGACGATCCGCTGATGCGCATCTTCGCCGGGGACCGCGTGCGCGCCATCATGGACCGCCTGAAAATGCCCGAAGGCGAAGCCATTGAAGCCGGCATGGTCACGCGATCGATCGAAAGCGCGCAACGCAAGGTCGAGGCACGCAACTTCGACATCCGCAAGCAGTTGCTGGAATTTGACAACGTCGCCAACGAGCAGCGCAAGGTCATCTACCACCAGCGCAACGAAATTCTCGACTCCGTAGGCCTGCAGGAACAGATCGATGGCATGCGCCAGAGCAGCTTCACTGATCTCGTGCATGCCTATGTTCCGCCAGGCAGCCTGGAAGAACAGTGGAACCTGGCCGGTCTCGAAAACGTGCTGGCCAATGACTGGAGTGCGCCTGTCAGCCTGCGCAGCCTGCTCGAAGCGTCTGACCATGTTACCGACGAAGATGTGCTGCAAAAGGTTCTCGAAGAAACCCATGCCGCCTTCCTGGCAAAAATGGCGCTGGTGGACCCCCAGAATTTCCTGTACTTCGAACGCGCAGTGCTCCTGCAAAGCCTCGACACGCACTGGCGTGAGCACCTGAGCGCGCTTGATTACCTGCGCCAGGGCATCCACCTGCGCAGTTACGCGCAGCGCCAGCCCAAGGAAGAATACAAGCGCGAAGCGTTCGAACTGTTCGGCCAGATGCTTGACGCAGTCAAGAACGACGTCACCCGCACGCTCATGAACGTGCGCATCGAAACACCCGAACAATTCGATGAGGCCGCCAGCGCCTTTGAAGAAAAGGCCGATGGCTTCATCAACATCACCTATACCGCGCCCACCGAAACCGGCGAGATCGAGCAGACCGTGGCCGACGCCAGCGGCATGCCCGCTGTGCATCCGTCGGCGTTTGAGGGCGTAAGCCGCAACGACCCCTGTCCGTGCGGCAGCGGGAAGAAATACAAACACTGCCATGGCAAGCTGCAATAAGCTCCACCATGGTGCGTCAAAGCCCCTGTAAAAGGAAAGCCTGTCATGCCCGTCAATCTCCTGAGCCCTCGCGCCCAAGATCTGCTCGCCATCCCGGGCATCACCATCGGCGTCACCGAAGCGGGCGTGCGCAAGGCCAACCGCAGGGACCTGACCGTACTGCTGCTTGATGCCGGCAGCAGCGTCGGCGCGGTATTCACGCAAAACCGCTATTGCGCCGCGCCTGTGCAGGTCTGCCGCGAACACCTGGCAAAGCCGGATGCAGCCATTCGCGCGCTGGTCATCAACACCGGCAATGCCAACGCGGGAACGGGCGCACCAGGACTGCAGGCGGCGAACCAGACATGCGCCGCCATGGCGCAGCAACTGGACGTGCAACCGGAACAAATCCTGCCGTTTTCCACGGGCGTGATCATGGAAGAGCTGCCGGTGGAAAAAATCATCGCCGCGCTCCCTGCTGCCATTTCCAACGCCCATGCGGCAAACTGGGCAAACGCGGCAGAAGGCATCATGACCACCGACACCGTGCCCAAGGCGTGCAGCGCGCAAACTACCCTGGAAGGCGCTGCGGTGCACATCACCGGCATTGCCAAGGGCGCGGGCATGATCCGTCCCAACATGGCGACCATGCTGGGTTTTATGGCTACCGACGCAAAGGTCAGCCAGCCGGTCATGGCGCAATTGGCGCGCGAGGTGGCCGATGCCTCGTTCAACCGCATCACAATTGATGGCGACACCTCCACCAACGATTCGTTCGTGATCATGGCGACCAACAAGGCCGCGCACACCGAAATCACCGACCTGGCAAGCCCCGCGGGTGTGACGCTCAAGGCCGCCGTGCTGAAAGTCGCACAGCAACTGGCCCAGGCGATTGTGCGCGACGGAGAAGGCGCCACCAAGTTCATCACCGTGCAGGTCGATGGCGGCAAGACCCCCGAAGAATGCCGCCAGGTGGCCTATGCCATTGCCCACTCGCCGCTGGTCAAAACCGCGTTTTATGCCAGCGACCCGAACCTGGGCCGCATCCTGGCCGCCGTGGGCTATGCCGGCATCAGCGATCTGGATCAGGAAAAAATCGAACTCTTCCTCGATAACGTGCACGTGGTCACGCGCGGCGGACGCAATCCAGCCTATCGTGAAGAGCAAGGCCAGCAAGTGATGAAGCAAAGCGAAATCACCGTGCGCGTGAATCTAGGCCGTGGCACTGCCAGCGACACCGTCTGGACCTGCGACTTCAGCCACGATTACGTCAGCATCAACGCCGATTACCGTTCGTAATCCGTGAGTCCCGGCATGACACAAGACACACTCAAGACACTGGTGGCACAGGCCGCATTGCGCTACGTCGCGCCCGGCAGCATCATTGGCGTAGGCACAGGCTCCACCGTGAACAAGTTCATCGATGCCCTGGCCGCCATCAAGGGCAGCGTGCGCGCTGCCGTGAGCAGTTCCAACGCCTCCACCGAGCGGCTGCGCGCGCACGGCATTGCGGTACTCGAGGCGGAAGCCGTTGAACTGCTGGATGTCTACGTCGATGGCGCCGACGAAATCGACCCTTGCGGCTACATGATCAAGGGCGGCGGCGGGGCGCTCACGCGCGAAAAAATCGTGGCGGCGCAAAGCGCGCGTTTCATCTGCATCGCGGATGAAAGCAAACGCGTAGCGGTACTTGGCACTTTCCCGCTGCCCGTGGAAATCATCCCGATGGCCGCAGCACGCATCATCCGCGAGTTTGCGGCCCTGGGCGGCGACGCCAGCCTGCGCATGCGAGACGGCCAGCCTTATGTCACCGACAACGGCCAGCACATCCTCGATGTGCGCGGCTTGCACATCAACGACCCACTGGCGTTCGAAACCGAAGTCAACCAATGGCCGGGCGTGGTGACCGTGGGTGTGTTCGCCCGCCAGAAAGCCGATGTCTGCCTGCTCGGCACCGCTAATGGCGTGCAGGAACTGATTTTCGACAAGAACCCACACCCGCCATGTTGACCCACCCCCAATTCGACCCGATTGCCGTGCGCCTGGGCCCTTTGGCCGTGCATTGGTACGGCCTGACGTATCTGGCCGCCTTCACGCTGTTCGTGCTGCTGGGCCGCATGCGACTGCGCCACCCGCCCTACGTACGCCTGGTCGACCAGGGTCTTTGGCGCAAAACCGATGTTGAAGACATGTTGCTGGCCGGCATTTTCGGTGTCATCCTGGGCGGACGGCTGGGCTATGTGCTGTTCTACAAGCCGGACTGGTACCTTGCGCACCCACTGGACATTTTCAAGGTCTGGGAAGGCGGAATGAGCTTCCACGGCGGACTGCTAGGCGTGCTGGGCATGTTCACCTGGTTTGCCTGGTCGCGCAAACGGCCATGGCTGGAAGTGGCCGATTTTGTGGCGCCCTGCGTACCCACCGGGTTGGCTTTCGGCCGACTGGGAAATTTCATCAATGCAGAGTTGTGGGGCCGGCCCGCAAGCCCCAGCCTGCCGTGGGCCATGGTCTTTCCGCAAAGCCCCACACTCGAACCCCGCCACCCTTCACAGCTGTACCAGATGCTGCTCGAAGGCCTGCTGCTGTTCGTTATCCTGTGGCTGTATGCCGGCAAGGGTCCCAGCCGCGGCAAGGTCTCGGCCGCTTTTCTGATGGGGTATGGTGTGTTTCGCTTCATCGCCGAGTACTTCCGCGAACCCGATGATTTTCTGGGACTGCTCGGTCTGGGCCTGAGCATGGGGCAATGGCTGTGCGTCCCGATGATTCTGGGCGGCATGGCCCTGTGGGGATGGGCGCACACGCACCAGCCGGCAAAAGACTGACACCCATCAAAAGCCCCATGTCCCGCATCCTCTGCGAAATTGACGATACGCCCGGCGCCCGCACCGCGCGGGTCACGCTGCATCACGCCGGCAAATTCAACGCCATGTCGCGCAGCATGTGGCGGCAATTGCGTGATGTATTTCTTGACCTGCAAACGCAAACCCTGGCAACCGATCCGCTGCGTTGCGTGGTCGTGCACGGCGCTGAC
>JAGPIR010000063.1 GCA_018054915.1 Allobrachymonas sp. | reverse complement strand
TGGATTCAATCCCTACCGGGCAGGCTCCCGCATCGAGCACCGGCACCGCTTCACCAAATTCCTGCAGCACATGCTGCGCCGTGGTGGGGCTGACGCTGCCAAAGCGGTTGGCGCTGGGCGCCGCCAGTCCTGGCACGCCGCGTTGCAGCAGGGCGCGCAACACAGCCTGTGCAGCCGGGTGTGCGGGGCTGCGCAGGCCGATCGTCGGATGCCGGCCCGCTGCTGCGTTGGCCACACCTTCGCGCCGCGGCACGATCACGGTCAGCGGACCCGGCCAGAAGGCGCGCATCAATGCGGCGGCGTGGTCGGGCAATTGCTGCAGAAACCCTGCCTGCACAAAAGGCTCGGCCGCCGCGGTATCGGCTACGTGCACGATCAGCGGGTGCCCGGCCGGGCGGCCCTTGGCGGCAAAGATGGCGGCCACGGCCCGGTCATCGTCGGCACGCGCGGCCAGACCATACACGGTTTCGGTCGGCAGGCCCAGCAGGCCGCCGCCCGCCAGAATGTCGGCAGCCCTTTCAATCGCGGAAGCATCAGTGGCATCAAGCAGCATGCCAGTATTGTCCCACGGACGGGGCAATTGTCCGGCGCGCCGCACAGGCCTGCGATGCGCTTGGTGTACCATGATGCGCTTGGGTTGTGGTGGCCTCTGGCTGGTTGCTGCTTGTGCCCGGTTGCCGTGTATTTCTCTTCTCCAACCCCTGCCTTTTGTTGAGGCGGCGGCTTTTACCCAACAGCCGCCCCGTTCCGGACATCCATGAAGCGTGGTTTCTACTCCATCATGGCTGCGCAGTTTTTCAGCTCGCTGGCCGACAACGCCCTGTTCATTGCTGCTGTGGCGCTGCTGCGCTATGCACATGAACCGGAATGGAAAAAAGCCGCACTGATCCCGATTTTTGCGGTGTTCTACGTGCTGCTGGCACCGTTCGTGGGCGCCTTCTCCGACGCCCACCCCAAGGGACGCGTGATGCTCTTGAGCAATGCCATCAAGGCCGTGGGCTGCCTGATGATGCTCGCCGGCGTGAATCCGCTACTGGCCTATGCCGTGGTGGGCCTTGGGGCCGCGGCCTATTCCCCGGCCAAATACGGCATCCTCACCGAGTTGCTGCCGCCCTCGCAACTGGTGAAGGCCAACGGCTGGATCGAGGGGTTGACCATTGTCTCGATCATTCTGGGCACGGTGCTGGGCGGGCAGCTGATTCATCCCGACTTGCTCACGCAGTTGCTCAAATTCAATTTCAACGTGCGCATCATCAGCCACATCACCTCGCCACCGCACCTGGCGATTGCGCTGATCATGGGCGTATACGTGGTCGCCTCGCTCATCAACCTGCGCATCCCCAAAACCGGCGTGGCGATGATTCCATTGCCGAAGAACATCTTTTCGCTACTGCCCGATTTCCGGACATGCAACCGCCGCCTGTGGCAAGACAAGCTGGGCCAGATTTCACTGGCCGTGACCACCTTGTTCTGGGGCGTGAGCGGCAATCTGCGCTACCTGGTGCTGGCCTGGGCGGCACTGGCACTGGGCTACGGCGAAACGAAAGCCTCCAATCTGGTGGGCGTGGTGGCTATTGGCACGGCTGTTGGCGCCGTATGGGCGTCCCTGCGCGTGAAGCTCGACCGCGCCACACAGGTCATGCCACTGGGCATCCTCATGGGTCTGGTCGTTCTGGCGCTGCTGGTCATCAAGGGGCTGGGTCTGGCCATTCCTCTCTTCGTCCTGCTGGGTGGCCTGGGGGGCTATCTGGTTGTACCCATGAATGCGCTGCTGCAGCACCGCGGCCACAGCCTCATGGGCGCAGGGCGCTCAATCGCGGTGCAGAATTTCAACGAACAGGCCTGCATTCTGGGGCTGGGGTTTCTCTATAGCTTCATGACCCGGCAGGATGTTTCGGCCTTCGGCTCCATCGTCGTGTTCGGCGTGCTGGTCAGCGGCTGCATGCTGCTCTTCCAGTGGTGGTACTGGCACAACCTCAAGCGCCATCCGGCCGAAATGCTGCGCCTGCTCAGGCAGGCGCGCGACGAAGGGCCGCTCGGACACTGAGAGGCCATGGCACCCGCGCATGCGCAGTGCCGGTGAAACCGTATGAACCAACGCCCTGCGGCCCTGCCCATTCTCGCCATCTCCCTCAATGCCATGCTGTGGGGCCTGTCCTGGTGGCCGCTGCACCAGCTGCGTGACCGCGGCGTGCACGGACTATGGACCACCTTCCTGAGTTATGCGCTGGCCGTCGTTCTGGTGCTGGCCTGGCGGCCGGCCGCCCTGCAACAGCTGGCTCGCGACAAGCGCCTGTGGCTGCTGATGGCCACCTCCGGCCTGACCAATGCCAGTTTCAACTGGGCCATCAGCATCGGCGATGTGGTGCGCGTGGTGCTGCTGCTTTACCTGATGCCGGTCTGGTCGGTGCTCTTGACCTGGGTCCTTTCGGGCGAAAAGCCGCGCCTGTTCACGCTGCTGCGGGTGGCGCTGGCCCTGTGCGGCGTCGTGCTGGTGCTGCAGCCGCACGACAGCCCCTGGAACCAGCTGACGTTGCCGCTGCCGCGCAGCCTGCCCGACGGGCTGGCCCTGGTCAGCGGTTTTGTGTTCGCCTGCTCCAACGTCCTGCTCAACCGCCTAGGTCCCTTGCCGGCCACGCCCAAGATTCTGGCGATGTTCAGCGGCTGCATGCTGTTGGGCGGCCTGCTGGCAGTATCGATGTGGCAGGCGGGGGTCGGCGGCGTACCGGGGCTGCCCCAGGCAGGCGGGTGGATGGCCATTGTGGCCCTGGTCAGCCTGCAACTTATGATCTGCAACATCTTTCTGCAGTACGGGGCGCCGCGAATGACGGCCAATACGCTGGCCCTCTTGATGTCGCTCGAAGTGCTGTTTGCGGCGGTATCAGCCGCCGCGCTGGGCGCCGGATCGCTGGGCGGGCGCGTGCTCGCAGGCGGCGCGCTGGTCGTGGGGGCTGCATTGCTGGAAGCCCACGATCACCTCGGACGCCTCCGCCGCAGAAACCACCCGGCAGCGCAAACCAGTCTTCCCTGATAATGCGGCTTTTCCTGACGCGGCGCCAGGCGGCCTGCCGCGGCGCTGCTCATTCGCTAGTCATGTCTCGCATCACCCGTTATCTCACCGGCATCACCACCACAGGCACGCCGCACCTGGGCAACTACGTCGGCGCCATTCGCCCCACGGTGCGCGCCAGCCAGCGCCCCGACACCGCCAGCTACCTGTTCCTGGCCGATTACCATGCGCTCATCAAATGCGACGAGCCCGCACGCATCCAGCGCAGCACCCTGGAAATCGCCGCCACCTGGCTGGCTGCCGGACTTGATCCCGATCGCGTGACGTTCTACCGCCAGAGCGACATCCCCGAAATCACCGAACTGACCTGGCTGCTCACCTGCGTGTGCGGCAAGGGCCTGCTCAACCGGGCGCACGCCTACAAGGCCGCGCAGGACAAGAATGCCGAAGCGGGGCAGGAGCCTGACGAAGGTGTGACGGCGGGACTTTTCATGTACCCGGTGCTGATGGCCGCCGACATCCTGATGTTCAAGTCGCAAAAAGTGCCCGTGGGCCGCGACCAGATCCAGCATATCGAAATGGCGCGCGACATGGCCGCCAGCTTCAACCACCTCTACGGCAAGGATCTGCTGGTGCTGCCCGAGGCCGAGATCGACGACAACGTGGCGCTTTTGCCGGGGCTGGACGGCCGCAAGATGAGCAAGAGCTACGACAACACCATTGCGCTGTTTGTTCCGCCCGAGGAACTGCGCAAGAAGATCATGGCCATCGTCACCGATTCGCGCGCACCGGGCGAGCCCAAGGACACCGAAGGCTCGGCCCTGTTCCAGATCTACCAGGCCTTTGCCAGCAATGAGGAAACCGCCGCATTCGCAAAAGCCTTTGCCAGCGGCATCGCCTGGGGCGAGGCCAAGCAGATGCTGTTCGAGCGCATCGACCGCGAAATTGCGCCCATGCGCCAGCGCTACACCGAGCTCATGGCCAATCCCGCCGAAGTGGAACGCATTTTGCAGGCAGGCGCCGAAAAGGCCCGCGCCGAATCCGCGCCCTACATGCGCCAGTTGCGCACGTCCGCAGGATTGCGCAGCCTGTCCGTTTCAGCCGTTGCCGCGCAGCCCAAAGCGGCCGGCAAAAGCGCGCCGCCCGCATTCCGGCAATACCGTGAAAAGGATGGCCTGTTCTACTTCAAGCTGGCCACGCCCGGTGGCGCCGCTCTGCTGCAAAGCCGGGGCTACGCCAACCCGCGCGAGGCCGCAGCCGCCATCGCCCTGTGCAAAGAGCACGGCAAAGCCGCCCTGGCATCGCTGCAGGACCAGGTGCAACTGCTGGCGCAGCCGTCCGTAGTGGAGGAAGGGTTGCAACAATTGCAGAGCACCGACTGATGCCCCGCAGACCCGCTGGCGCCGCCGAGGGAAAAAACCCTTTTGTGTTGACGGGTATCTGTCGGCGAGCCGCATCGCTTCGCCAGGGGCAATAGACTGCGCGGCGCTGGTCCATCAGCGATTCGTGCGCCATCCAACCCGCTGTTGCGCACCGGACGCAACAGCCCGGCCCGCCTCGGCGGGTCCATAGCGAATATTTCACGGTTTTTCATGCGCTGGTTTCCTTTCTTGACCCCATCTGCCAAACGGCTCGCCGTCGAACGCCCCGCCGCGCCCGCAGCGAAAGGCTGGCACCCGGCCATGCTGGCCACCCTGATCAGCGCCCTTCTGACCACCGTCTACAACCTGCCTTTCTGGCGGCAGTTCTACGCCCTGCCCGAACTGCACGGCCCCAGGGGGCTGTTGATGATGGTATGCACGGCGCTGCTGCTGGCGGCGCTGACCACCTTGCTCTTGAGCGCGCTAACCTGGCGCTGGCTCGTCAAGCCGGCGCTGATCCTGTGCGTGCTTTCGGCTGCGGCAGGCATGCATTTCATGCTGGCCTACGGAGTGCTCATGGACAAATCCATGCTGGCCAACATGCTGCAGACCAATCCGCGCGAAGCCCTGGATCTGGTCAATCCCCGCCTGCTGCTGACGCTGCTGGTGCTGGGCGTTGTCCCGGCCGTGTGGCTGGGGCGCCAGCCCATCCGCGTCTTGTCCTGGCGGCGCGCCCTGCTGGGCAATGCCGCGCTGGCGGCCGTGTCGCTGGGCTGTGCGGTAGGTGCGGCCTTGCCCATGTACAAGGATTTTTCTTCCGCCATGCGCACCCACGATCAGATACGCTACCTGATCAACCCCTGGAGCGCGTTTGTGTCCCTGGGCCGGATTGCCGCCCAGCCGTTCCAGATCGACCCATCCCGGACACTGCCGATCGCCGAGGACGCCCAATGGGCGCCCGCTCAAGCCGCCGCGGCCACGCCCCCGCCCTTGCTGGTGCTGGTGGTGGGTGAGACGGCGCGCTCGGCCAATTTTTCACTCAACGGCTATGCCCGCCCCACCAATGCGCGCCTGCAGCAACTTCCGGTCGTGAGCCAGCAGACGGTGTGGGCGTGCGGCACCAGCACGGCCGCCTCGCTGCCCTGCATGTTTTCCCATCTGGGCAAGAGCGGCTTCGAGAGCCGCAAAAACAACTACGAAAATCTGCTCGACGTGCTCAAGCGTGCCGGGTTTGATGTGCTATGGATGGATAACCAGTCCGGCTGCAAGGGCGTGTGCGACCGCATCCCCAGCTACAGCACGGCCAGTCTGAAAAATCCGCTTTATTGCCAGGGCGGGGAATGCCTGGACAACGTGATGCTCGAAGAACTGCCCGCACAGTTGCAGCGCCTCCAGGGCAAGGGGACGGACCGGCCGACCGTTGTGGTGTTGCACCAGATGGGCAGCCATGGTCCGGCCTATTACCGCCGATCCGACGCCCAGACCAAACCGTTTGCCGATGAATGCGCGTCCAATGCATTCGACAAATGCCAAACCGAACAAATCGTCAATGCCTACGACAATTCCATTGCCTACACCGACCAATTTCTGGCGCGCACGATCCAGTGGCTGCAAGGCCGCGCTGCAACAGGCCAGCCCACCGCCATGATGTACATCTCCGATCATGGCGAATCACTCGGCGAAGACGGCCTGTACCTGCACGGCATGCCTTATCTGATCGCCCCGGAAGTGCAGAAAAAAGTGCCGTGGATCACCTGGCTGTCGCCCGAGTTTCTGCAGAACCGCGGCATCCGCATGGATTGCCTGCAGCAGCAGAAAGACCGCGCCATCACTCACGATTACCTGTTTCATTCGGTGCTCGGCATGCTGGGCGTCAAAACGGCTGTTTACCGCAGCGACCAAGACCTGTTCGCCGCCTGCCGCCGATAATGCGGTGCAATCCGGCCAGGGGCGCGCCCTCCGGCAGACATTGCGCCCATACCGGCACATGGACGCCATGGGCAACATTCGGCCTAGAATGCATGGGTTTTCTGCTGTTTTATTTTCGTTTTTCCATGCGGTTACCGGTTTTCTTCATCGGCTCACGCCAGCCACATATCCTGACAGGCTTGGCCTTCATGGCGCTGCTGGTAGCCGGTTGCGCCGGCACGCCTGGCGTTGCCGTCAAAACCACCCGGCCTGTGCCCGCCAGCTTTACGCAGCCCTGGGTGGGCACCTACCGCGGAACCGTGCCCTGCACACCGCCTGCCACGGCTGCCTGTACGTCCGAACAGGTCGCACTGACCCTGCTGCCTGGCGGCACCTACGAACTGCAAACAACGGTGCAACGCCGGGGCAAGCCCTACACCCTCGTCAGCAGGGGGCGTTTCCAGTGGGATGCCACCCGCACGGTCATCACGTTGGCATCCAAGGATGAAAACGCCCGGCTGCGCATTGGCAACAGCGTGGCCGAACGACTGCCCGGCGTCAACGACGACATCGATGACATCAACGCCTATCGCGGCTATATCCTGCGCAAGCAATAACTCCGCTCCCTGGCATCGCCAGCAGGCGACCGCACCGGACCAGATAACGACTGTCCCGCCGTGAATCAGCCGCGCCCGGCCCGGCCCGCCGCAACGGCCCGTTGCAAGGCGGCAATGGCCTGCACGGGATCATCTGCCCGCGTGATGCTGCTCACCACCGCCACACTATCGGCGCCCGCCGCTGCCGCCGCCTGTGCGCGCGCAACGTCCATGCCGCCAATG